>JBEELY010000023.1:0-13604 GCA_041167925.1 Pseudomonadota bacterium
GCAAGGGTCAAGCCCTCGAGCGCCAGGCCTTTGCGCATCCCTTTGCCGATCGCCTCTCGCCGGTGTTTCTGGGTGAGTACGTCACCCTCGATACCGGCACCGGCATCGTGCACTCCTCGCCTGCCTATGGTGTGGAGGACTTCCTGTCATGCAAGCGCTATGGCATGAAGGACGAGGACATCCTCAACCCCGTGATGGGCGACGGCCGCTACGCGAGCTGGCTTGAGCCCTGGGCAGGTCTGACGATCTGGGAGGCCAATCCCAAGATCGTTGACACGCTGCGTGAGCGCGGTGCACTGCTCAAGGTCGAGAAGTACAAGCACTCCTACATGCATTGCTGGCGCCACAAGACGCCGGTGATCTACCGGGCCACGCACCAGTGGTTCGCCGGCATGGACCTCAAGCCCAAGGACGGCGGTCCCACGCTGCGCGAGCGCGCGCTGGCGGCCATCGAAGCGACCGAGTTTTTCCCGGCCTGGGGCAAGGCACGGCTGCATGCCATGATTGCCAACCGGCCCGACTGGACGCTCTCGCGCCAGCGTCAGTGGGGCGTGCCCATGGCGTTTTTCGTGCACAAAGAAACCGGCGAGCTGCATCCGCGCACGCCCGAGCTGCTCGAGCAGGTGGCCCAGCGCATCGAGCGTGAGGGCATCGAAGCCTGGCAAAACCTCGATGCCCGTGAACTGCTGGGCGATGAGGCCGAGCACTACAACAAGAACCGCGACACGCTCGATGTCTGGTTCGACTCGGGCAGCACCCATGAGACCGTGCTGCGTCGCTCGCATGCAGCGCATTCGGCCTTTCCGGCCGACCTGTATCTTGAGGGCAGCGATCAGCACCGGGGCTGGTTTCACTCCTCGCTGCTGGTCTCCTGCATGCTCAATGGCCGCGCGCCCTACAAGGCCCTGCTGACCCACGGCTTTCTGGTTGATGGCGATGGCCGCAAGATGAGCAAGTCGCTGGGCAACGTCATCCTGCCGCAGAAAGTGTCGAGCACGCTGGGCGCAGAGATCCTGCGTCTCTGGGTGGCTTCAACCGATTACTCCGGCGAGATCGCGCTCTCTGATGAAATCCTCAAGCGAGTGGTCGAGGCCTACCGACGCATCCGCAATACCCTGCGCTTTCTGCTGGCCAATCTGGCCGATTTCGATGCAAGCACCCAGGCCGTGCCACTGGACCAGATGCTCGAGATCGACCGTTACATGCTGGCCCGGGCCGCACGCTGGCAGGCAGACATGACTGCGCATTACATGCGCTTCGATTTCCATCCGGTGGTCTCGGGTCTGCAGACCTGGTGCTCCGAGGATCTGGGTGGCTTTTACCTGGACATCCTGAAGGACCGGCTCTACACCACCGCACCCGGCTCCATCGCACGGCGCTCGGCGCAGACCGCGCTGTGGCATTTGACCCAGTCGCTGCTGCGACTGATGGCGCCCATTCTGTCCTTCACGGCCGAGGAGGCCTGGCCGCTGCTGGATGCGAAAGCGCATGCACAGGGGTCCGAGACCATCTTCACCCAGGTCTGGCATGCCTTTCCCGAAGTGTCCGAGGCCGACATCCTGATCGACAAGTGGGACCGCATCCGCAGCTGGCGCGGCGAGGTCACCCGCGCCATCGAGACGGTACGCACTGAAGGTCGCATTGGGTCGTCGCTGCAGGCCGAAGTCGATGTCACCGCCCACGGCCTGTTGCATGCGGATCTGGCCAGCCTGGGCGATGATCTGCGCTTCGTTCTCATCACCTCGGCAGCGCGGCTGCATGCCGGTGATGCCACGGATGCCTCTGCGGACAGCGCAGCGGGTCTCAAGGTCAGTCCAAGCGCGCATGTCAAATGCGATCGCTGCTGGCACTGGCGCGCAGATACCGGCGCTGATCCGGCCCATCCGGGGTTGTGCGGACGCTGTGTCAGCAACCTGCATGGCGCGGGTGAACCCAGGACATGCGCATGAGCCGCAAGGGCAGCAAGGCAGGCCAGGGGCCGCGTTTGTCCGGCATGCCCGCGCGGGCCGGCAATCCTCTGTGGCCCTGGCTTGCCCTGGCCCTGATCGGCCTGCTGCTCGATCAGTTCGCCAAGCTGCTGGTGCTGCGCCGATTCGTGCCGGGCGAAAGGCTGCCCCTGATCGATGGCTGGCTCGACCTCACCCTGGTCTACAACACTGGGGCCGCATTCAGTTTTCTGGCCGGGGCCGGGGGCTGGCAGCGATGGTTCTTTGTGGGCGTTGCGGTCGTGGCGAGCATTGCCATCATCTGGATGTTGGCCAAGCATGGCCAACAGAAGCTCTTCGGGCTCGCGCTGGCCCTGATCTTGTCCGGTGCAATCGGTAACGTGATCGATCGGCTGGCCTACGGCAAGGTGGTCGACTTCGTGCTCGTGCATTGGCATGAGAAATGGTTCTTTCCAGCATTCAACGTGGCCGACTCAGCGATCACGATCGGCGCGATTCTCTTGATTCTGGACGAGCTGCTTCGGGTGCGCCGCAGCCGCTGACAAGGAGCCTGCTTCATGAATGACAGAAACGATGCCGGGCGCCCTGCGGCGCAGATCTCAAGCGCCGATGGCGGTGAACTCGCCGGCCGTCATCTGCTGCTCGGGGTCACCGGCGGTGTGGCCGCCTTCAAGGCCTGTGAATTTGCGCGTGAACTTCAGCGTCGCGGTGCCACCGTCCAGGTGGTCATGACCGAAGCTGCCCTGCAGTTCATCGGTGCCGCCACCTTTCAGGCCCTCACGGGCAGGCCGGTGTACACCAATGCCTGGGATGGTCGGATCGACAACGGCATGCCGCACATCGATCTCTCGCGCGAGGCGGATGCCATCGTCATCGTGCCGGCCAGTGCCGACTTCATGGCCAAGGTGGCGCTGGGCCTGGCCGATGACCTGCTCTCCACGCTGGTGCTGGCGCGCGATTGTCCGCTGCTGATGGCGCCCGCCATGAACCGGCAGATGTGGCAGGCCCTCCCCACACAGCGCAATGTGAAACAACTGCGCCTCGATGGCGTGAGCCTGCTCGGGCCAGGCAGCGGCGCCCAGGCCTGCGGCGAAACCGGCGACGGCCGCATGCTCGAAGCCCAGGAACTGGTTGAAGAGGTCATTGCCTTTTTCGCGCCCAAGACCATGGCCGGGAGACGCATCCTGATCACGGCTGGGCCCACATCCGAGGCCATCGATCCGGTTCGGGTGATCACCAATCTGTCCTCGGGCAAGATGGGCTACGCCATTGCTCGGGCCATGCGGCATGCGGGCGCTGAGGTGGTGCTGGTCTCCGGTCCCACCGCCCTGCCCTGCCCGCAGGGGGTCAGACGGGTGGAGGTGCGCAGCGCCCAGGACATGCTCGCCGCTGTGCAGGCTGAACTAGTTGGGCAGGAGGTTTTCATCTCGGTCGCAGCCGTGGCGGACTGGCGGGTGGCCAATGCCGCTGACCATAAGCTCAAGAAGACCGAAGGTGGGGGTGCCCCCCTGCTTGAGTTTGCGCAGAACCCCGACATCCTGGCCACCGTGGCCGCCCGGCCTGATGCCCCCTACTGTGTCGGCTTTGCCGCCGAAACCGAAGACCTTGAGGCCAATGCGCAGGACAAGCGGCGGCGCAAGGGCGTCCCCCTGCTGGTGGGCAATCTCGGGCAGACCACCTTCGGCAAAGATGACAATGAATTGCTGCTGGTCGATGCCCAGGGCGTCAGTCGCGTGCCGCGTGCATCCAAGGATGCGCTGGCCCGTGTACTGGTCACTGAGATCGCGCATCGACTTTCGCCTCGGGCTTGATGCCCTGCTCAGGAGTCCCAATGATGATGACGATCGATCTGCGCGTGCTCGATGAACGCATGCGAGAGCATCTGCCCGCACCCGCCACGAGCGGCAGTGCCGGGGTCGACCTGCGCGCCTGCATCGAGGCGCCACTCACCATCGCGCCGGGCCAGACCGTGCTGATCCCGACCGGACTGGCCATTCATGTGGCCGACCCAGGGTTCGCTGCACTCATCCTGCCGCGCTCCGGGCTGGGTCACAAGCACGGCATCGTGCTGGGCAACGGCACCGGTCTGATCGACTCAGACTATCAGGGGCCGCTGATGGTCTCGTGCTGGAACCGCAATCCGGTCAAGACCGACGGCAGCGGCGCCTTCACGATCGAGCCCATGGAGCGCATCGCTCAACTGGTGATCGTGCCCGTACTGCAGCCCCGCTTCCGCGTAGTCGAGTCCTTTGAGGCGAGCGAACGCGGCAGCGGGGGGTTTGGCAGTACCGGCAAGGCCTGAGACGGGTTCAGGCCAAGCGAGTCAGACCCAGCGCCCAGACCAAGGGGCCCAGACGAACGGGCTCAAATCGATGCGATCAGTGCATCGAGTTTGCGCGCATCAGCCACGAAAGCACGGATGCCCTCGGACAGCTTTTCGCTGGCCATGGCGTCTTCATTGAGATCGAAGCGGAAGGCCTTTTCGTCGAAGCGTACTCTGGGGTTCGCGGCCTTGTCGTTAGCGGCAGCATCAAGATGGCGCTGCACGGCAGCCTCGCTGCCTCGAAGCTGCTCAAGCAGTTCGGGGCTGATGGTGAGCAGGTCGCAGCCCGCCAGCGCGAGAATCTGGCCAACATTGCGAAAGCTCGCGCCCATGACCTCCGTGGGATAACCCCAGGCCTTGTAGTAGGCATAAATCCGTCGGACCGACGCTACGCCCGGGTCTTCTTCGGCACTGAAGTCGCGCCCATCGCGCTTGCGATACCAGTCGTAGATGCGGCCCACGAAGGGCGAGATCAGCGTGACCCCTGCATCGGCACAGGCGACCGCTTGCGCGAACCCGAACAGCAGGGTGAGGTTGGTCCGGATGCCTTCGCGCTCTAGGAGCTCTGCGGCCCGGATGCCTTCCCAGGTGGCAGCAATCTTGATGAGGATGCGATCGGGCCGGATCCCTGCGCGGGCATAGGCTTCGATGATGCGACGCGCCCGGTCGGCCGTTGCCGCAGTATCGAAGGACAGGCGGGCATCGACCTCGGTCGACACCCGCCCCGGCACGATGCGCAGGATCTCGGTCCCGAAGCGCACCAGCAGGGCATCGACCCGGTCTTCGGGCGATTGATGGCGGCTGCCTGCGAGCGTCTCCTCGACCAGTGATCGATATTGGGCTTGACCGGCTGCCTTGAGGATGAGGGTGGGATTGGTGGTGGCATCGCGGGGGGTATATGCCCGCATGGCATGAAAGTCGCCAGTATCGGCCACCACGGTGGTGAAGGTCTTGAGCTGCTCGAGGGTCGACATGGTGCATCCAGGATTGAAACTGCAGCGATCATGTTAGCGCTTAGGCCCGGAGCTGTTGGCACGAAAGCCTGCGCCCCCCACTTCTCTGACCCTGATCAAGGGCCGGTCATCGCTACACCTCAGGCTGCTCGGGTTGACATTCAAACAAGGGAGTCATCCATGACCCATGCCTTCAAGACCCTGCTGACGCACTTTGACACGACCCCGCGTGCCGAGACCCGTCTGCGCCTGGCGGCCCGCCTGGCTGCCGAATTCGAAGCGCACCTGCGGGTGACCTACGCCGTGCTCTCGCCCCTGTATGCGGAGCCTTTCATGGGCGATGGCGGAGGCTACATGGCACAGGAGATGGTGAAGTTTCAGGACCGCCGGGATCATGATGCACGGGCGCGCTATGAGGCCATCGCGGCGACCCTGCCCGTCAAACCCGAATGGCTGCAGGGCGAGGGCGATCCGGTCAGTGTCATGCTGCAGCACAGCCGCTATGCCGACCTGATGATCCTGGGCCAGCACATCGTTGGCCAGGCCAACGACACCACTCCGGAATTCGTGCCGCGACTTCTTCTGGGTTCGGCCTGCCCGGTGCTGGTAGTGCCCTATGCAGGCAGCTTCGACGATGTCGGCCGACGACCCATGCTGGCCTGGAATGCCAGCCGGGAATCCTCACGCGCAGCAAGTGCCGCACTGCCACTGCTGCGCCGAGCGGCATCGGTTCAGGTGGTGTCCTTCGATGCCCGTCCAGGTCAGGGCGGACATGGCGAACTGCCAGGTGCCGACGTGGCCACCTGGCTGGCCCGCCATGGGGTCAAGGCGACGGTCTCAACGACCCGGGCCCATGATGTTGATGCCGGTAACCAGATCCTGTCGCGGGCGGCCGATGAGAGCAACGACCTGATCGTCATGGGGGGCTATGGCCACTCGCGTGCCTTCGAGTTTGTCATGGGTGGGGCGACCCGTACCGTGCTCACGGCCATGACGGTCCCGGTTCTTTTCGCCCACTGAACACTGGATCGCTCAGGCACTCTGGTTCGCTCATTGCACATCTTCACCGATTGGACCCTCAGGCACCCGCCCTGGTCGAAAGCCTCAAATGGCTGGGGACCGCGCTGGGCCTGGGGCTTCTGATCGGCTTGGAGCGGGAGCGTAAGGGTGATTCTCGCGGTCTGCGAACCTTTGGCCTGGTCGGTCTGCTCGGTGGACTGACCGGCCAGCTCGCCCTGCGCTCGGGCCGCTGGGAATTGCTGGCTACAGGGCTGGCGCTGATCGGTCTGATTGCGATTTCGGCCTACTGGCGTCCTTCGCCAGGCAATGACACCGAGGCACCCACCACCTCGGTCGTGGCCATGACCGTGACCGGTGCACTGGGCTTGCTCAGTGGACTGGGCGAGCTGGTCATCGCCGTCGCGCTGGGTATCGTGGTGGTGAGCCTGCTGTACTTCAAGGCCGAACTCAAGGGTGTGGCCGGAAGGCTCGGGCGCGACGACCTGGTGGCCATTTTGCAATTCGGTGCGCTGAGCTTCATCGTTCTGCCCCTGCTTCCCGATCGGGCCTGGGGGCCTCGGGGCTCACTCAACCCAAGAGACATCTGGCTGACTGTAGTGTTGATCGCGGGTGTGAGCCTGATTGGCTATCTGGCCCTGCGTTTTGCAGGGCAGCGCTATGGCCCGGCCCTGGCTGCGATGGCCGGAGGGCTGGTCTCTTCCACCGCCAGTACCCTGGTGTTCTCACGGCAGGCCCGACAGGCCGCACAGCTGCAGCAGGCCAGCCGCATGATCCTGCTGGCCAATCTGGCCATGGGCCTGCGCATGACAGCGCTCATCCTGATCTTCGCCCCGGGTCTGTTCATGACGCTGGGTCTGGCGGTCATTGCCGGTGTGCTCGTGCTGATCCTCGGTGCCCTGATCGTGGGTCGTGATCACGGATTACATGCCCTGGACCCGCCGGCGGCCGCCTTGCCAAGCACGGAAGCGGTCAGTGCGACTGATGCTGGCAATACGGGCAAGGCAGGCACGCAGGGCGATCTGAATCAGGTGGTCAATCCGGTGAAACTCAGTGTTGCCCTGGCCTTCGGACTGGCCTACGGCGGCATCACACTGGTGGCTGCGCTGAGCACCGATCGGCTGGGACCCAATGCCCTCTATGGCGTTGCCCTGTTGTCGGGCCTGACCGACATCGATGCGCTCACCTTGTCAACCTTCCGGCTACTGGAACATCAAGGCATCGATCAGGCCTCGGCGGCGATTGCCATCAGTCTTGCGGTCCTGGCCAACTTCGCAATGAAAGGGCTGATCGTGATCAGTGCGGGCGGGCGTTCCGCAGCACGGCGCTGTTTGCCCCCACTGATGGCAGCAAGCGCCGCGATCGCAGGCGCGCTGGCGCTCACGCTCAGGCACTCAGGCTGATCTTCAGGGGACGGCCGGCCCGGGTCTGAAACGGGACTCCAATCTCATTGGCCTACAATCGAACCATGACAAATACCAACCCACCCAGCCTGTTCGATCCGGTGCGCATCGGCGCCATCGAATGTTCCAACCGCATCGTGATGGCTCCGCTCACGCGCTGTCGCGCCGAGCCCGGCACGTTGGCCCTGGGCCAGCTCAATGCCCAGTACTACGCCCAGCGCGCCAGCGCCGGCCTCATCGTGAGCGAAGCCACGCAGGTCGAGCCCCGAGGCATCGGCTATGTCGGCACGCCCGGCGTGTACAGCGACCCCCAGCGCGAAGGCTGGCGTGTCGTGGCCGATGCCGTGCATCAGGCGGGCGGTCGCATCGTGGCCCAGCTCTGGCATGTGGGCTCGGTATCGCACCCCGACCTTCAGCCAGGCCAGGGGCTACCCATCTCCGCCTCGGCCTGGCCTCAGCCCGGCACCGTGCACACCCCCCAGGGCAAGCGTGACCGCGTGCCGCCGCGCGCACTTGAAACCCATGAAGTCCCGGGGCTGGTCGAAGCTTTTCGAAAGGGCGCCCAGCTGATCAAGGATGCGGGTCTCGACGGGGTGGAGATCCACGGCGCCAACGGCTATCTCATTGAGCAGTTCATGCGCGACTCCACCAACTCACGCACCGATCAGTGGGGTGGCAGCATCATGAACCGGCTGCGCTTCTGTCTCGAGATTGTCGATGCCTGCATTGGCGTGTTTGGCAAGGACAGGGTCGGCATCCGACTCTCGCCAGTCTCCAATGCCAACGGCTGCCCCTCGGACTCCAATCCGCAAGCCACCTATGGCACGCTGGTCAACGAGCTCTCCCGACGCGGCATCGCCTTCCTGCATTTCATTGAAGGCAACACCGGCGCGGCGCACTTTACCGAGGGCTTCGATTTCGTGGGGGCCAGACGCACCTTTGGCGGCACTTACATCGCCAACAACAAATACAGCCGCGAGATGGCCATGGCCGCACTGGCCGAGAACCGCGCCGATGCGGTGGCGTTCGGCGTGCCCTTCATTTCCAATCCGGATCTGGTCGAGCGCCTGAGGCTCAATGCCACGATCAACCCGGCCAATACCAAGACCTACTATGGTCCGGCTGAGGTGGGCTACACCGACTATCCCACGCTCGCCGAGGAAGCTGCAGCGGCCCGCTGAGGCGGACCAAGGCCAGGGCCCTCGACTGAAGCGCTGCAGCAACAGGCCCCGCTCGGGGGCCGTTGCTGCCGCAGGAAAAAGCCAGGCAGCCGAAGTCAGAGGCACGCTGCCTCAGGCAGCCTCGGTCTCTCGCGAAGCACGCTTGCGCTCGTGCTCCTTCAGGTAGCGCTTGCGCAGCCGGATCGATTTTGGCGTGATCTCGACAAGCTCGTCGTCGGCGATGAACTCAACAGCTTTCTCGAGCGTGAGCTGAATCGGCGGGGTCAGGACGATGGCCTCATCCTTGCCTGAAGCCCGCACGTTGGTGAGCTTCTTTTCCTTGACCGGATTGACCACCAGGTCGTTGTCGCGGGTGTGGATGCCGATGATCATGCCCTCATAGAGGGCCGTGCCCGGCTCCACAAACATGCGCCCACGATCATCGAGCTTCCACAGGGCATAGGCCACCGCCTCGCCATCATCCTGGCTGATCAGCACGCCATTGCGCCGGTCCTCGATCGGGCCGGCCATGGGGCCGTAGGCGTCGAACACATGGCTCATGATTCCGGTGCCGCGGGTCAGATTCAGGAACTCGCCATGAAAGCCGATCAGACCGCGGGCTGGCACGCGGTAATCGAGGCGTACACGCCCTTTGCCATCGGGTTCCATGTTGGACATTTCGGCGCGACGCGTGCCCAGATATTCCATGACCGCGCCCTGGTGCTGGTCTTCGATATCCATGACCAGGTTTTCGTACGGCTCTTCGCGCTCGCCGGTTTCTTCATTGACGCGCACCTTGGGCTTCGGACGAGACACCGCCATTTCATAGCCCTCGCGACGCATGTTCTCCAGAAGAATGGTCAGGTGCAGCTCGCCCCGACCCGAAACCACGAAGGTATCGGAATCGGCAGGAAACTCGACCCTCAGCGCCACGTTGTGCTGCAGCTCGCGCTCGAGGCGGTCCCGGATCTGGCGGCTGGTCACGTACTTGCCTTCGCGTCCGGCAAGCGGCGAGGTGTTGACCATGAACTCCATGGTCAGGGTGGGCTCGTCCACCTTCAGCAGCGCAAGCGCCTCCGGAGTATCGGTCGCACAGATGGTGGTGCCGATGTCGATGCCCTCAACACCGGTGATCGCAATGATGTCGCCAGCCAGCGCCTCGTCCATGGGGATGCGCTCCAGGCCCTTGTAGCGCAGTACCTGGTTGACCTTGCCTGTCACTGGACGGGCCTGCGGTCCATGCACCACGGCCACCTGCGAGCCTGCAGTGATCCGCCCCCGGTTGATGCGGCCCACGCCGATCCGGCCAACATAGCTCGACCAGTCGAGCGACAGGATCTGCATCTGCAGCGGACCTTCGATGTCATCGGCCCGTACAGGCACATGGCGCAGGATGGCGTCGTAGAGCGCACGCATCGTACCCACATGCATGCCGTTGTCGCCTCGCGGCAGGGCGTCGAGCTCCTCGATCTCATTGACTGCAAAACCGGCCAGTGCCGAGCAGTACACGATCGGGAAGTCCATTTGTTCATTGGTGGCGCCGAGCTTGTCGAAGAGCTCGAAGACCTGATCGATCACCCAGTGCGGCCGGGCTCCCGGACGGTCGATCTTGTTGACCACCACGATGGGCTTGATGCCCAGGGCCAGAGCCTTGCGGGTCACGAAGCGGGTCTGCGGCATGGGGCCATCGACCGCATCCACCACCAGCAGTACGCCATCAACCATGGACAGGGCGCGCTCGACCTCGCCCCCGAAATCGGCGTGCCCAGGCGTATCGACAATATTGATCCGGGTGCCGTCGACCTCGATCGCACAGTTCTTGGCCAGGATCGTGATGCCACGCTCCTTCTCCAGATCGTTGGAATCCATGATGCGTTCGGCCACCTGCTGGTGCGCGCGGAAGGTACCCGACTGGCGCAGCAGCTGGTCCACCAGGGTGGTCTTGCCGTGGTCAACGTGAGCAATGATGGCGATGTTGCGAATGGCCTGCATGAGGAGGTGTTCCTGGTAATTGATCGATTGAAATCAGTGGTGGGCCAGCTTCGGCGCCCACCTGCCTTGGCGTTTCAGGCGCCTGCCTGACGGATCAGTCGGCGCGGCGCAAGACGCCCTGGAGGTTCGAAGGCCGCCACGCCGAGCAGCTGTGCATCCCGATACACCCGCACGAGCGACTCCGGCGTGGCTGCCTTGACATCCGGCCCGAGCATGGCCCGCAAGCCATGATCCAGGATGATCCGTTGCCCCTGTGTGAAACGCAGGGCCAAGGGATCGGGCAGTTGCAATGCGGGCAGCCCGGCAAGCAGCGCATCCACGGGCAGCAGCAGACCCTCGCGGTCATTCTCGTTGCTTGCTTCGAACGCCTCAAGCGCGACCGCCTGCGCGAGATCAAGACGTCCGACCCGGGTGCGTCGCAGGGCGATGAGATGGGCGCCACAGCCCAGACGCTCGCCAATGTCCTGCGCGAGGGTACGAATGTAGGTCCCCTTGCTCACCGTGGTTTCAATGCGGACCTGAGCCACCGACAGGTCGATCTGCAGAACCTCGAGGCGGTGGATGGTGACCGGCCGCGCGGCACGGTCGATGGTCTGGCCTGCGCGGGCGAGTTCGTAGAGCGGACGCCCTTGATGCTTGAGGGCCGAATGCATCGGCGGAACCTGCAACAGAGGGCCTGTGAATTCGGCGCAGACCGCGTGCACCTGTTCAGCCAGCACCCGGACCGGCTCGCGCGTCAGCACCTGGCCTTCCGCGTCGGCCGTATCGGTGCGCACGCCCAACTGGATCGTGGCCTGGTAGGTTTTGTCGGCCTCGAGCAGGTCATGGAGAAACTTGGTGGCTTCGCCAAAGGCAAGCGGAAGCAGGCCGGTCGCCATGGGGTCGAGGGTACCTCCATGGCCGCCGCTGGCAGCCTGCAGGGCGCGGCGCGCGCGTTGCAGCGCGTCGTTCGAGCTCAGCCCCTGGGGCTTGTCGAGCAGCAGCACGCCATCGAGAGCCTTCCAGTGCCGCTTCTGGCGCCGTGGGGCCTCAGTCATCCGCCCGCCGGGCATTGGCCTGATCGATCAGGCGGGAGAGGTCCATGCCACGACTTACCGACCGATCGTGAGCAAACCGGAGCTCAGGCGTGGTGTGAATCCGCACGCGACGGCCGAGCTGCGAGCGCATGAACCCGGCGCTGGCCCGCAAGCCGTCCAGGGTGCGTGCGACGCTCTCGTCGTCATCC
Source organism: Pseudomonadota bacterium (assembly GCA_041167925.1). Lineage (GTDB taxonomy): Bacteria > Pseudomonadota > Gammaproteobacteria > Burkholderiales > Burkholderiaceae_E > UBA4615. Next base: position 12,020 of record JBEELY010000023.1, read on the forward strand.
GGCAAGGTGGTGAAATGCACCGTGGCATGGGCGTAGTCAGGGGTGATATCCACCCCGGTGAGGGTCACCATGCCGATGCGTGGATCCTTGACCTCGCGGGCGATCATCTGGGCCAGCTCCTGGTGGATCTGCTCGGCCACGCGGACCGAGCGATCCCCACCGCTTCGACTGTGCCTGGTCGTATTCATGGCATCGGCCCGCCTTACAGCGTGCGGGCGACTTCCTTGACTTCGAAGACCTCGAGCTGGTCACCGACCTTGATGTCATTGAAGTTCTTGAGGGTCAGGCCGCACTCGAAGCCTTCGCGCACTTCACGGGCATCGTCCTTGAAGCGCTTGAGTGAATCGAGCTCGCCCGTCCAGAGCACCACCGAATCGCGCAACAGGCGCACCCGCGAGCTGCGACGTACGATGCCCTCGGTGACCATGCAACCGGCAATATTGCCGATCCGGCTGACCGTGAAGATCTCGCGGATCTGCACCATGCCGATGGTCTCTTCTTTCTTCTCGGGCGCGAGCATGCCGCTCATGGCAGCCTTCACTTCATCGACCGCGTCATAGATGATGTTGTAGTAGCGCAGGTCGATGCCATTGGCTTCGGCGAGCTTGCGCGCCGCCTGGTCCGCACGCACATTGAAGCCAATGACCACAGCCTTGGAGGCCACGGCCAGGTTGATGTCGCTCTCGGTAATGCCGCCGACGGCAGCGTGCACGATCTGCACCTTGATCTCGTCGGTGGCGAGCTTGAGCATGGCCTGAGACAGCGCCTCTTGCGAACCCTGGACGTCGGCTTTGACGATCAAGGCCAGAGTCTGGCTCGCGCCCTCGGTCATCTGCTCCAGCATGTTCTCGAGCTTGGCGGCCTGCTGACGTGCGAGCTTCACATCACGGAACTTGCCCTGACGGAAGAGTGCGATTTCGCGCGCCTTGCGTTCATCGGCGATGGCCACGATCTCCTCGCCCGCCGGAGGCACTTCGGACAGCCCCTGGATCTCGACCGGAATAGACGGACCCGCCTCGCCGATGGCTTTGCCAGACTCATCGAGCATGGCGCGCACCCGACCATACGAGGAGCCGGCCAACACCATATCGCCGCGTTTGAGCGTGCCCGCTTGAACAAGAATCGTGGCCACCGGGCCCTTGCCCTTGTCGAGTCTGGCTTCAATGACCAGGCCCTTGGCCGGTGCCTCGACCGGTGCGGTGAGTTCGAGCACCTCGGCCTGGAGCAGCAGGTTTTCGAGAAGATCGTCAATGCCCTGGCCGGTCTTGGCAGACACGGGAACAAAAGGCGAGTCACCGCCGTAGTCCTCGGGCACGACCTCCTGCGCGACCAGTTCCTGCTTGACCCGGTCGGGGTTGGCCTCGGACTTGTCGATCTTGTTCATGGCCACCACGATCGGCACCTTGGCCGCCTTGGCATGGTGGACCGCCTCGATGGTCTGAGGCATGACGCCATCGTCCGCCGCCACGACCAGCACCACAATGTCAGTGGCCTTGGCACCGCGGGCCCGCATGGCCGTGAAGGCCTCGTGACCCGGGGTATCCAGGAAGGTGATCACGCCGCGCGGTGTTTCGACATGGTAAGC
>JBEELY010000083.1:0-3187 GCA_041167925.1 Pseudomonadota bacterium
GCCGCTTGACGCTTAGCGAGTGCCTTTAGGCACCTGCGCCAGCCAGGCCCGGAAGTCTTCCTTCCACCATTTGGCCTGGGCCGTGGTGCTATGACCGATGGTCTGTGCCGACGCCGGCACGAGCAGCAGGCGGGCGTGACGGATCTTGGGCAGTGCGGCCTCCATCACGCCCAGTGCGGGCGGATTGCGTTCATCATCGGCCGAGTTGATGGCCAGAACATGCGCCTCGATCTTGCCCAGCCCGGGGGCCGGATCGTAGTCGCGCGTGGCATCCCACTGGTAGAGGTTGTTATTGGCATCGCCATTGAAGGGCGCCTTCAGGCGAGCATCCAGCAGGGCGTCGGCCGACTTGCGATCGGGGGCTGCACGATGCAGGGCCTGGTCGCCGCCATTGGTGGCGATGCCGTAAAAGACGGTCGCAAACTGCAGGCTGCGCGGCTGCACGGTGTAGTTGCCGCCCTGGTAGTCCGGGTCGTTGCGGACCGAGTCTATGATCAAGCGGCGGGTCATCCAGTTGCGGCCCGACATGGCCGTGGGCATGGAGGCCATGGGCACCACGGCGTCCATGTCCCCGGGATGGCGGCTTGCCCAGACCCAGGCCTCCATGCCGCCCATGGAGTTGCCGAGCACCAGACGCAAGCGCCGGATGCCCAGCACTTCGGTCACCAGCCGGTGTTGGGCATCGACCATGTCCTCAACGTTGTAACGCGGAAAGCGCGCGCGCAAGCCGTCTGAGGGCTTGGAGGAGCCGCCCGTACCGATGGCATCGGGAAGGATGATGAAGTAGCGCGTGGCATCCAATGGCTGCCCGGGGCCGAACATTTCGCCAGCGAAAGCCGGCGTCAGAAAGTTGGCACCGCTGCCTGTGGTGCCATGCATGAGCACCACCGCCTCGCCCTGCGGATTGCCCAGAGTGCGATAGGCCATGCGCAGCTCGGGCATCACTTCTCCGGTATGAAACCGGAAATCCTTCAGCACCGCGGTCTGGACGGGAACGGTCTGGCTGGCCTGCGCCCAGGCATCGCCCTCGGGCAGCATGGTCAGGGTCAGGGCAGACAGCATCAGGCACAACAGGCGTTTCATGGATTCTCCTTGAGGCGCTTCGACACGAGGGGCTTCGAGCCGGCGGGGGTATGCTTGCGCCGAGCGGGCCTGCATAAACCACAACAATACCGACTCGGGGAGACTTCAATGGCCGTTATTCGCGTATCTGCACGTTCCGGAACGCCGCCTGCGGGCGCGTCTGCCTCCCGGATATCACGAGGCCTGGTATCCGCGCTTCCTTCGGTCCTTGCATTCGCATTGTTGGCGCCTGCCGCCCTGTCCGCGCATGCGGGCATCGACCGGCTCGAGATTGTGCGCACCGAACCCGCCTTCGGCGGACGCGCCTTCGGCCCGGCGGGCAGCTTCGAGCGGATTACGGCGCGTGCACATGGCTCGCTTGATCCGGCGCATCCTGCGAATGCTGGCATCCAGGACATCGAGCGTGCGCCGCGCAATGCCCGTGGCCGGGTCGAGTATGTGACCGATGTCGAGATCGTGCGGCCCAGCCAGCGCGAGAAGGCCAGCGGCGTGCTGCTCTTCAACATTACTAACCGGGGCAACAAGGGGGCGCTCTCCCTGTTCAATGTCGATGTCCCACCCAACCTGACCCAGATCAACGGACTTGAGAATCCGGGCGACGGCTTTTTGCAGCAGCAGGGCACCACCATGATCTGGTTCGGCTGGCAGGGCGATGTTCAGCCCGGCAATGGCCGCATGCTGCTCAAGCTGCCCGTTGCCACCCAGCCCGATGGCGCGCCGATCACCGGCATCGTGCGATCGGAGCTGATCGCGCGTGCGCCCACGCCCAGCCTGCATCTGGTGTCAGGCTGGTTCACCGCCGCGTCGGTGCCCTATCCCACGGCCAGCACCGACAACCGCACGCCGGATGCTCAGGGCTTTGTGCCGGTGCTTTCGGTGCGCATGCACAACCGCGGCGCACCGATGCAGATCGCCAACTCGGACTGGTCTTTTGGCAGCTGTCCCAATGGCGCCGATGGCAAGCCCGTGCCGGTCAAACCGAGCGCCACCGAGCTGTGCATGCCTTCCGGGTTCCAGCCCGGCCGCATTTACGAGCTGACCTACAAGGCCCGCGATCCCTGGGTGATGGGCATCGGGTTTGCGGTGGCCCGTGATCTGGCTGCCTTCCTCAAGCAGGATGCCGCCGATGGCGCCGGCACGGCCAATCCAGCGCGCCTGGACCGGCCCACGGCCATCGTGATGGGCTCATCGCAAAGCGGACGCTTCATCCGCTCCTTCCTGCACCGGGGCTTCAACCGCGACGAAAAGGGCCGCATGGTGTTCGATGGCGCCATTCCGCACATTGGTGGCGGCCTCATGCCGCTGGATGTGCGTTTTGCGCAGCCCGGCCGCTCGGCCGGTACCGAGCAGGTCGACAACCTTTATCCGGGCACCGAGTTTCCGTTTGCCTATACCCGCACCACCGATCCGCTGACCGGCCGCACCCAGGGTTTGCTCGATCGCTGCAGTGCCGACAACAGCTGCCCGAAGATCTTTCATGCAGCTACGGCTCTGGAGATGTGGGAGTTGCGGCAGTCGCTGGGCTTTACCGATGCTCTGGGCCTGCGCGATCTGCCCGAGCCGGCGAATGTGCGCAGCTACATCATGGCCTCGACGCAGCACGCGAGCGCGCCGCGGCCCCTGCCAGCCCGCGCGCCCTTTGCGGGTTGCGAGCAGCAGCCCAATCCCAATCCCCAGACATGGACCATGCGGGCGCTCTATGTGGCACTGGTCGACTGGATCCGGCTGGGCAAGGAGCCGCCGCCCAGCGAGCGCCCGACCCTGGCTGCGGGCAACCTCGTTGCCCCCGAGCAGGTGAAGTTCCCGCTGATTCCGGCCAATGCCTATGGCGGGGTGCAGCGTCCTGCGGTCCGCATGCTGGCCACCCACAATCCGCTCTTTGTGCAGGACTACGGCCCGGGCTTTCAGGCGGCCGAGACCCGTGGGGTGTTGACCTGGAATCCGCCGGCGGTCGCGAGTGCCCGCTACAACCCGCTGGTGGCTCAGGTCGATCTCGATGGCAATGATCTGGGCGGCATCCGCAATCTGTTCGTGCGGGTACCGATCGGCACCTACACCGGCTGGAACAACTTCCATGACACCCTGTACAAGGATGGCTTTTGCA
>JBEELY010000193.1:0-14995 GCA_041167925.1 Pseudomonadota bacterium
TCACGATGGCATCGCCGTCGTCCAGATCGATCGACTCGATATCCATGCGCGGGGTCATGATGGCACCAATGCGCTGCTCATCCAGACGCAGCACATTCGAGACGATGGCCTGTTCGCTTTCATGAAAGATGCCGGCCTCGGCGCCCTGCTCCATCAGCACCTTGATTTCATCGTCGGTCACCGGAGGCTCCTCAAGACGGCGACCGCCCAGCAGACGCACCAGCAGGTTGCTTGATGAGGATAGGACCCAGACGAAGGGCCGGGTGAGCCTGGCAAATCCAAGCATGGGCCTGGCTACGAAAGAGGCGATGCGCTCGGGCGCGCGCAGGGCGAGTTGCTTGGGTACCAGTTCGCCGATGACCACCGAAAGGTAAGTGATGATCACTACCGCGATGGCCACCGAAAGGCCTGTGGCATAGGGTTCGATGAAGGCGAAGCCGGCCAGCCAGTGCGCAATAGGCACGGCAATGAGCCCTTCGCCGACCACGCCGCTCAGCACACCGATGGTGGTAATGCCGACCTGGATGGTGGATAGAAATCCGGAGGGTTCTTCGTTCAGGCGCTGTGCGGTGGAGGCGCCCGGATGGCCGTCATCGGCCATGCGCTGCAAGCGGACTTTGCGCGAAGAGACCACGGCCATCTCCGACATCGCGAACACTGCGTTGACCACGATGAGGAGCAGCAGCAGGACCAGGTCCATCAAGAAAATCAGGGAGTGATGATGATCACAGCATAGCACCCGCCTATCACCCGCTTGTGTCAGACCCTTCCTGTGAGGCGCGCATAGATCTCGCTCAGGGCCTCGGGCAGGGCATGCACATCCTCAATCACACGATAGCCGTCGGGCGTGCACATACGACGCAGATAGTCATGTCCGCCGGGGTCGATCGTCACGCAGAAGGTGGCCACGCCCGAGCGCTCTGCTTCGCGCAGGGCACGCGCCGTGTCCTGCAGACCATAGCCCTCGTCATGGCGGTCGGGACCGTAGTCGATGTCCTGCGGGTAGCCATCCGACACCAGAATGAGCAGTCGTTGGGGGGCGGGCCGGCGCGAGAGTTTCATTGCGGCATGACGAATGGCCGGGCCCATGCGGGTCGAGCCTCTAGGTTCGATCGCAGCGAGCGCGGACCCCAGGCTGCGCTGGCGCCATGGGTCATCGAAATCGCGTGCCACATGAAACTCGACATTGTCCCGGCCGCTTCCAGAAAAGCCGTAGATCGCATGGTCATCGCCCAGCGCCGCCAGGCCCAGGGCCATCAGGGCCATGCTGTCGCGAGCCACATCGATTACCCGCCGACGTGGCTGTTCCTGTGCCGATTCGGGGGTGTCGTCATAAAAGCCATAGAGCAGGGCGCCGGATTGCGCCTGCAGTCCCGAGCCCGAGCCCTTGTTTGAGCTTGAACTGGTGTCCGATCCTGAACCTGTCCACGTCTGCAAAGTCGGGCTCTGGGCAGGCAGCGACAGCGAGGTGGATGCGCTCATATCGAGCAGCAGCGCGGTAGACACATCCCGTTCACGGCGCTCGCGCCGCATCCAGGCTCTCTGGTCGTCGCTTGCGCCGGCACGTCGCTCGATCATGGCGCGAACCACGCCGTCCAGATCAAGATCTTCGCCATCGGGCACGCCGCGGATCCGTCGATGGGATACCGGACGCAAGGCCGCAAAGCGTTCCAGGATGCGCCTGGCCAGATCGGGATGCCGTTCGCGCACGTCACGCAGAAGATCCTGCTGAGGCCCACGCAGGCGCAACTCGGTCAGTCGACACCAGGCCGGCAGATAGCGGCGGCCATGACAGTCCCATTCATCAATCAGGAAAACGCCCACCGCTTCCCCGGCAGCTGGCCCATAGCGGCTCTTCAACTGCACCGGATCCTTGAACACGCGCGCTTCGGACTCGGCCTCAAGCGGATCGTCTTCTGCCTGCTGATCGTCGACAGGCGAGCCGGCTGCCTGAGCGGCCGTGCTACCGACTGAACCGGCCAGAGGCCTTTGGCTTTCCTGCGCGTCGGTCACCGACCCCGTACTCGGCGCATCGTTGGCTTGCGAATTCGCGGGGCTTTGGGCGGGGGGCTGCGGGGCGGCGAGAGTTTCTTCGTCGGGTCGCGCACGTGCGCCAAGCATCCAGGTGTTGGCAGTCGCGACAGGCGGGTCAGTGCTCAGGGGCTGAATGCGGATCCTGAGTTCGCGCAGGCTGCGTCGACTGCCGGGAAAGCGTTCGGTCAGAAGGCGGTGCAGATCTGCTGCCGCTGCGCTGCAATCGGCCATCGTGGCATCGGGCCCGAGCACGATGGCTGACCGTTGGATGAGTGCTGCAAGCAGCGAATCCTGGTGCGCTTCCTTCCGTTCCGATGGACTCTGCGCTTGATCAGGCAGGCTGTGATGCAGCAGCGTCAAGCTCAATGCCCTCAGCAAGCCTCGCAGCGCGCCTGAAGGGGGCGGGCCCAGTCGCTTCAGAGTGAGTTCGAGCAGGGCATCGAGATCATGACGCGCACCTGGATAGTGGGCCCGCAGACGTGCATCGACCCAGGCACGCTGCAGCAGGCGCTCGATCGCTCGTTCGAGCAGGCTGCGTCGATCGCGCGGCGGCGCGCGCCAGCCAGGGTGGCGCTGGTCTTCCGGCAGCACCGCAGCCCGGCCTGCAGCGCAAATGCAGGCGCGCAGGACTGACAGTCGCAGGGCGCGCCGCCAGTCCTCGGGAGCGTCAAAGCCCGTACTCCCAGAGGGCAGGGTTGCGGTCGGCGTGTTGCCCTTTGGGCGCGCAGGCGGCGGCAGCCCAGCACGCGCCGGATGAAAGCCGGTGATCTGCAGTTGCAAAGGGCTGCCACGAAGGGCCTCGGCCAGAAGGCTCAGAGCTCGCAGATGAGCGTCGGCGTTCAAGATCGGGCAAGACCAGGGAGATGAATGGTCAGGGCAGCAGTAGATCGCAGAGGTCGAGGATGGTCTGACGCAGGGCCAGATCCTCGGTCAGTGCCTGAGCCAGCGCGACGCTACAGGCCCGTCGGGGGGCCACACCCCGAGCCATCAGGGCGCCGGCATGCACCAGGGCCCGCGTGCCAACACCGTCCTCCAGCCCTTGCTCGCGCAACTGGCGCACCCTCAGTCCGATTTCGGCCAGGCTGCGTGCCCGCTGCGGATCAACCCCGCTTTCATGCGCGATGATGCGGGCCTCCTGCTCGGGCGGCGGATAGTCGAACTCAAGTGCCACAAAGCGTTGCCGGGTGGAGGTCTTGAGATCTTTCAGCGCGCTCTGATAGCCCGGGTTGTAGGAGATGACCAGCAGGAAGTCCGGATGCGCATCGAGCAACTCGCCGGTCTTGTCGATCGGCAGCACCCTGCGATGGTCGGTCAGCGAGTGAATGACGACTGTGGTGTCCTTGCGTGCCTCGACCACTTCGTCGAGATAGCAGATCGCGCCACTGCGTACGGCCCGGGTGAGCGGGCCGTCCTGCCACACTGTGGCATCGTTGGACAGCAGGTAGCGCCCGATCAGATCGGACGCGGTGAGGTCTTCATGGCAGGCCACTGTGAGCAGCGGCACGTCGAGCGCTACGCGCCCGGCCTGGGGCCGTAGATCATCCTGACCCGCAGCCCCGCCCGCAGCCAAGGGCCCTCCGGCACGCCGGTGGATGCGCCAGGCCATGTGCTCGATGAAGCGGGTCTTGCCACAGCCGGTCGGGCCCTTGAGCAACACGGGCAGCCGTGCCTGCCAGGCTGCATCGAAGAGTTCAATCTCATCGGCGATCGGCAGATACCAAGGCTCGGTCTGCAGGCGGCTGGCCCGGCCGAGGGCAGGATCTGTGACGGGGGGGCTCATGGCAATGGGGGTTGCACTCATGTTCTGGAGTCTAACGTCGGTCACGCAGTCCGCAGTCCGCAGTCCGGTTCACCCGCGCGCGGTCAGACGCGCGAATGGCCACTGTTATCATGGCGACCCGCTATGAGGCTTGACCTTGTCAATGCGTGCGTAGATACGCGCAAAGCGGAATAATCACGACGGGAATCGGGGCATGTCGAGCGAACAGATCGTCCATGAAGTCAGTCGCAGACGAACGTTTGCCATCATTTCTCACCCCGATGCGGGCAAGACCACGCTGACCGAAAAGCTGCTGCTCTTTGGCGGTGCCATTCAGCTCGCGGGCACGGTCAAGGCGCGCAAGAGCGCCCGGCATGCCACCTCCGACTGGATGGAGGTCGAAAAGCAGCGTGGCATCTCGGTGGCCAGCTCGGTCATGCAGTTCGAATACGGCGATTGCGTGTTCAATCTGCTCGATACTCCGGGTCACCAGGACTTTTCTGAGGATACCTACCGGGTGCTCACGGCGGTCGACTGCGCCGTCATGGTCGTCGATGCGGGCAAGGGCGTCGAGGCTCAGACCATCAAGCTGCTCGAGGTCTGCCGCCTGCGCGACACGCCCATCATTACCTTCATCAACAAGCTCGACCGCGAAGTGCGCGAACCGCTCGAGTTGCTCGATGAAATCGAATCGGTTCTCAAGATCCGCTGCGCCCCGGTCACCTGGCCGATCGGCGCGGGCAAGCGTTTCAGGGGCGTGTACCACCTGCTGCGCGATGAAGTGCTGCGCTTTGCGGCGGGCGAGGAACGTGCCAACCAGGAGGTGCAAGCGCTCTCTGGCGATGCGCTCGATACCCTGGATGAGGCCTTTCCGTCCGAGATGGGCACGATGCGCGATGAGATCGAACTGGTCAAAGGGGCCGGTTCGGAGTTCGAACTCGCCGAGTTTTTGGCGGGTCGGCAAACCCCGGTTTTTTTCGGCTCAGGCATCAACAACTTTGGCGTACGCGAAATCCTGCGTGCTCTGGCCGACTGGGCGCCGCCGCCTCAGCCCCGTGATGCGGGCTCACGCGCGGTTCAGCCTGGCGAATCGGGTTTCACCGGCTTCGTGTTCAAGATCCAAGCCAATATGGATCCCAACCACCGCGACCGGATCGCCTTTTTGCGGGTGTGCTCGGGCCGCTATGAGCCTGGTCTGAAGGTCAACCATCGGCGCCTGGGCCGTCCGATCAAGATCCAGAACGCCATGACTTTCATGGCCAACGAACGTTCGCTGATGGAAGTCGCCTATGCCGGCGACATCATCGGCCTGCACAACCATGGCCAGCTCCAGATTGGCGATACCCTCACCGAGGCCAACGAGCCGCTGGGTTTCACCGGCATTCCGTATTTCGCGCCCGAGCTGTTCTCGCGCCCCAGGCTGCGAGATCCGCTCAAATCAAAGCAGTTGGCCAAGGGGCTGCAGCAGCTGGGCGAAGAAGGCGCGGTACAGGTCTTCGAGCCCTTCATTGATTCCACGCCTCTGCTGGGTGCGGTCGGCCAGCTGCAGTTCGAGGTGGTGGAGCACCGGCTGCGTACCGAATACGGTGTGGAGGCCGGCTTCGAGCGTGCGGGCATCAGTTCGGCACGCTGGGTCACCTGTGACGACGAGGCCATGCTGCGCGAATTCAGTCGTGCCCAGCAGGCCCGGCTGGCCAAGGATGTCGATGGCAACCTGGTCTATCTGGCAGACAACAGTGTCAACCTGCGTCTGACCATGGAGCGCTGGCCCAAGGTGGTCTTCCATGCCACGCGTGAGCATGGCCAGCGCATCGCCTGAGACTGCGCCTCAGGGCCTGGCGGCATGGGTTCCGGCCGGGGTGGCCGGCTTTGTGTGCGCGCTGGTGGGCATCACCAGTTCTTACGCGCTGGTGGTCGAGGCCGCCCGTGCCATGGATCTGGGGCCTGCCGGACTGGCCACGCTCAGCTCGGCCCTGTTGTTCGCAATCGGCATCACCTGCCTTTTGCCCAGCCTGCTGCTGCGCATTCCGGTGGTCATTGCCTGGTCCACGCCCGGCGCCGCCTTGTTGGCCGTCAGCCTCAAGGGCGTGCCGCTGGCCGAGGCCCTGGGCGCTTTTGTGGTCTGCGGGCTGCTGCTGACCCTGGTTGGCGTCACTGGCTGGTTCGAGCGCCAGATGGCCCGCATTCCAGTCGCCCTGGCCTCCGCGCTTCTGGCGGGTGTTCTGCTGAGATTCGGCCTGGAGGCCTTTGCGTCGGTCCAAACCGCGCCAGTCATTGTCGGCGCCATGCTGTCGGTCTTTCTGTTGGCCCGCCGATGGCTGCCCCGCTGGGCCGTGCCGCTCACCCTGCTCGCAGGGCTGATGGCCTGGCCGCTGGCCCAGAGCACGCAGGCCCTGCAGGCCCTCGAAGGCTTGCAGCAGGGCCTGGGCCAGAATTGGCCCGATCCCGCACCGCTGGCCTGGCCCGTCCGTTTTTCCGCGTCAGCGGTGCTTGGGGTTGCAGTGCCCCTGTTCATCGTGACCATGGCCTCGCAGAACCTGCCTGGCGTGGCGGTTCTGAGGGCGCATGGCTACACACAGGCACCGGTGTCGGCGCTGATCACCGTGACCGGCCTGGTCACTGCGCTGCTGGCGCCCTTCGGCGTGTTTGCCATCAATCTGGCGGCCATCACGGCCGCGCTGTGCATGAGCCCGGAGATCCATCCGGATCCGGCGCGGCGCTGGACGGCCGCAGCGGCTGCAGGCGTTCTGTACCTGGTGGCCAGCGTCTTTGCCGCGCCGCTTTCGGGGCTGTTTCTGGCCATGCCGCGTGAACTGGTGATCACGATCGCCGGTTTGGCGCTTTTGCCCACCATCGGCCGGGGCCTGGCGGGCGCGCTCGAGCAGGAGCCGGTGCGCGATGCCGCCCTGGTCACCTTTCTGGTCACCGCCAGCGGGCTTCAGCTTGCAGGGGTGGGTTCCGCGTTCTGGGCTGTGGTGGCAGGACTGACCTGCCACGCCCTCTGGTCTGTCCGCGGTGGACAGCGCTGAGCCGGTTGCAGCTTCGTACCACTTGAAGCTCCGCGCAGCCCAGTGCACAGACGCCCCGCGCCGTTCGGTGCAGGGGCTTAGGCCACTCAGCGGGGCGCCAGCGCCGTTTCGGTCAGGCGCACCCAGTAAGCTGCGCCGGTGGGCAGGATGGCATCATTGAAGTCATAGCCCGGGTTGTGCACCATGCAGCCACCTGAGCTGCCCGTGCCATTGCCGATCCAGACGTAGCATCCGGGCCGCGCTTTGAGCATCCATGCGAAATCTTCGGAACCCATGGCCGGACGCGGCTGCGGATTGACCCGCTCGACACCCACCAGAGATTCGGCCACCCGCCGGCAGAGCGCCGCTTCGGCTTCGGAATTGATGGTCGGCGGATAACGGCGCTCATAGCGCACGCTGATCTGTGCGCCGTGGCTGAGCGCTGTGCCTTCGCACAGCTCGCGGATGCGTCGCTCCACCTGCTCCTGCACCTTTTCGCTGAAGGCGCGCACCGTGCCGCCGATGACCGCCTCATTGGGGATGATGTTCCAGGCGGTGCCTGAATGGAACTTGGTCACCGAAAGCACCGCCGGCTCGAGCGGATCGAGATTGCGGCTCACGATGGTCTGCAGCTTCTGGACGAGCTCAGCGCCCAGCGTGATCGGATCGATGCCGTGATGCGGCATGGCGCCATGGGCACCCTTGCCCACGATGCTGATCTCGAAGATGTCATACGAGGCCATCATGGGCCCGGCCTTGACTGCAATATGACCGGCCTCAATCCCGGGGATGTTGTGCATGCCGAAGACGGCTTCTACCGGAAAGCGGTCAAACAAGCCTTCTTCCACCATGACCCGGCCGCCGCCTTCGTTTTCTTCGGCAGGCTGAAAGATCAGCACGGCGGTGCCATCAAAGTTGCGCGTCTCGGCCAGGTGTCGGGCAGCACCAAGCAGCATGGTGGTGTGGCCATCATGACCGCAGGCATGGTGCTTGCCCGAGTTGCGCGATGCCCAGGGCACGCCTGAAGCCTCCTGCATGTCCAGCGCATCAAGATCCGCGCGCAGGCCGATCGCCCGGCTGCTGTTGCCCAGGCGGCCCTTGATGGTGGCCACGACGCCGGTCTTGGCGATGCCGGTATGCACCTCATCGACGCCAAAGGCCTTCAGGCGCTCGACCACATACGCCGCGGTACCGACCTCCTCGAAGGCGGTTTCGGGATTGGCGTGGATGTGGCGGCGCCACTCGGTCATCTGGGGCAGATACCGGCCCAGGATTTCAATGGCATCGAGATTTTCGAGGGCGCCCATGGCGTTTCTCCTGAAGGGTCTTGACGTGGGAAGGCCTTAGCCCTCGGCCTTGATATTGCGTTCGCGGATCACGCGGCTCCAGCGCTCCTGCTCGGACTTGAGCAGCGCATCGAAGTCTTCGGCCGATCCGGGGGTGATCTGCGTGCCCATCTTGTCGAGTCGTGCAACGACATCCGGGTCCTTGAGTGCCGCCAGCGTTTCATCGGACAGGCGCTTGACGATGGCCCGGGGCGTGCCCGCCGGGGCCACCAGACCGTACCAGGGCAAAAAGGTAGCGTCGGGAAAGCCAGCCTCAGCCGTGGTCGGCACATCGGGCAGATCGCGTGAACGCTGAGGCGCGCCGATGGCGAGCGCGCGCAGTCGGCCTTCCCGGACATGCGGCATGGCCAAACCCTGCGTGACCAGTCCGAAGTGCACCTGGCCGCTGGCGAGGTCGGGAATCATTTGAGGCTGACCCGGGTAGCGCACATTGACCATCTGCAGACCGGTGAGCGAAAAGAAAAGCTCTTGGCCGAGATGGTTGGAGGTGCCCACGCCGGGATTGGTGACGCTCAACTGACCCGGCCGGCTGCGGACATACTCCACCAGCTCCTTGAGGGTGCGTACCGGCAACGAGGGCGAAACGACAAAGAGATTGGGTGGCGCACCGATGATGCCTACGCCAGTAAAGTCGCTGACCTTGTGCCGCGCCGTGCTCGACAGCAGCGGTTGGGTCACTGTGGCGGGCGAGGCGGTGAGCAGGGTGTAGCCATCGGCCGCGGCACGGGCTGCCGCATCGGTACCGATATTGCCGTTGGCGCCGGGCCGTGCTTCGACGATGAAGGGCTGCTTGAGCACGGTGGCCAGGCGATCGGTGACCGCGCGCGTGACCAGATCCACGACACCGCCCGCCGGAAATGGCACGATGACCCGGACCGGTTTGGAGGGCCAGGCCTCCTGGGCCTGTGCTGCCGTGCTCCAGAGGCCGCCAGCCAGCCCCGCGCCTGCAGACAGGCCGGATCCAGCGAGGCCTGCGGCAGAGCCCTGGAGCAGCCTGCGGCGAAGCAGGGCATGCGCCCGGCTCATGCGGCCACCCCGGTCAATGCCCTCACCCCGGCTCATGCAGCCACCGATTGACGGGCCAGACCCAGACGCTCGCGAGCAGCGTTGTACTGGGCCACCAGGCGTTCGACGAATTCGCCTGCGCCCGGAATGTCGTGTACCGCGCCAATGCCCTGGCCGCAGCCCCAGATGTCGCGCCAGGCCTTGCTCTTGGCGCTTCCGCCCGAGCCGAACTGCATCTTGCTGGGATCGCTCGTGGGCAGGTTGTCCGGGTCGAGGCCCGCGGCCACGATGGAGGGGCGAAGGTAATTGCCGTGCACGCCCGTGAACAGATTGCTGTAGACGATGTCTTGTGCGCTGGAGGACACAATCATGTTCTTGTAGCCCTCGGCGGCATTGGCCTCGCGGGTGGCAATGAAGGCCGAGCCGATGTACCCAAAGTCGGCACCCATGGCCTGGGCGGCCAGCACCGCATCGCCGGTGGCAATCGAGCCCGACAGCGCGATCGGGCCCTTGAACCACGCACGGGTTTCCTGGACCAGCGCAAAGGCCGACTGGGTGCCGGCATGACCGCCCGCCCCCGATGCGACCAGGATCAGGCCGTCGGCGCCTTTTTCGATCGCCTTGTGCGCAAAGGTCTGGTTGATGACATCGTGCAGCACCATGCCGCCATAGGAGTGGGCGGCTTCGAAGATGTCGGCCCGGGCACCCAGCGAGGTGATGATCACGGGCACCTTGTACTTCACGCACATCTCCATGTCGTGCTCGAGTCGGTCATTGGACTTGTGCACGATCTGGTTGACCGCAAAGGGTGCCGCCGGCTTGTCGGGATGCGCCTGGTTGTAGGCGTCGAGTTCAGTGGTGATGCGGATCAGCCACTGCTCGAGTACTTCAGCCGGCCGGGCATTGAGGGCCGGAAACGAGCCCACCACACCCGCCTTGCACTGGGCAATCACCAGGTCGGGGTTGGAAATGATGAACAGCGGCGATGCGATCACCGGAATCGAAAGCCGGCTCTTGAGTTCCTGCAGGTTCATGGGGTCTCCGTCATGGGGTTTCGCTCAAGGATACACGCTAGACTGTGGGTCTACGGGCGGCAAGCCGCTCAACCCGGTTAGTCAAAGGAGGAGACATGAAAGCCGTTCTGTGCAAGGAATGGGGCCCGCCCGAGAGCCTCGTCATTGAAGACATTCCCGCTCGCGATCCCGGCCCGGGTGAGGTGCGCATCCGCGTGCGTGCGGCCAGCGTCAATTTCCCGGATGTGCTCATCATCCAGAACAAGTATCAGTTCAAGCCCGAGCGGCCGTTTTCCCCGGGCTCCGAGGCTGCGGGCGATGTGATCGCCGTGGGCGAGGGCGTCACCCATGTGAAGCCGGGCGACCGGGTGCTGGCCAGCACGGGGCATGGGTCGTTTGCCGAGGAGGTGATCGCCACGGCGGCCAAGGTGGTCAAGCTGCCCGAGGGCCTGGGCTATGACGTGGCTTCAGCCTTCATCCTCACCTACGGCACCTCCTGGCATGCGCTGAACGACCGTGCTGCTCTGAAAGCCGGCGAAACCGTGTTGGTGCTGGGTGCTGCGGGCGGGGTGGGCATTTCGGCCATCGAGATCGCCAAGGCCCGGGGCGCACGTGTGATCGCTGCGGCCTCGACTGAAGAAAAGCTGGCGGTCTGTCGCGAGCATGGTGCCGACGAGACCATCAACTACGAATCCGAAGACCTGCGCGAAGGTATCAAGCGCACCACGGGCGGCAAGGGTCCGGATGTCATCTATGACCCGGTGGGCGGCAAGTATGCAGAGCCAGCCTTCCGTTCGATCGCCTGGCGCGGCCGCTACCTGGTGGTGGGCTTTGCCAATGGAGAAATTCCCCGCCTGCCGCTCAATCTGATGCTGCTCAAGGGCGCGTCGGTGGTTGGCGTGTTCTGGGGTGACTACACCAAGCGCGAGCCAGCAGCCAATGAGCGTGATGTGGCCGAGATGATGACCCTGCTGACCGCAGGCAAACTGCGTCCGCATATTTCGGCGACCTACTCGCTGGATCAGGTGCCCCAGGCGCTGATCGACATGGCCAATCGCCGAGTCACCGGCAAGGTGCTGATCGTTCCCTGACCTGCACACCATGGCCCTGAAGGATGTTCACGGCAACCCGGTCAGCCTGAGTGATCCCTCAGGCCTGGCGGTGGTTGATCGCTTTGTGCTCGGTTTTCCGGGCGCAGAGACGTCGGCACTCGACATCCTCGGCCTGGCCGAGCGCGACGACGCGCCCTACGTCCAGGCCTGTGCGGCTGCCCTCAAGCTTTTCGCAGAAACGCCGCAGGCGCCCCGGGCTGCACTCAAGCACATCGCCCGAGGACGCTCGAGCGCTGTGCAGGCCAGCGAGCGCGAGCGACGTCTGCTCGATGCCGTGGCGGCCTGGGCTGAAGGCGACCTCGATCGCGCCATCGATCTTCATGAGGCCCAGGCCCGCGAGTGTCCACGGGATCTGCCTTCCGTCAAGATCGGTCAGTATCACTGCTTCAATCGGGGCGACTCGCCACGCATGTTGCGCATGGCCCTGGCCGCAGCGCCCGCGGCGGCCGACTGCGCGCCGGTGCATGGCATGGTGGCTTTTGGCTACGAACAGTGCCATTTGCTGAACCAGGCTGAGGCCAGCGCGCGACGGGCGATTGCCATGCAACGCAAGGAGCCCTGGTCACACCATGCCCTGGCTCACGTCCTGATCACGCAGGGCAGGTTCGATGAAGGCCTGGCCTTCATGGATGAGATGCAGTCCACCTGGACGGGGCTCAGCTCGTTCATGCTGACCCATAACCACTGGCACCGGGCGCTCTTTCTGATCGAGCAGATGCGACTTGATGAGGCCCTCGCCCTGCACGACGCGCAGGTCTGGGGCGTCAACAAGGACTACAGCCAGGATCAGATCGGTTGCGTCTCTCTGCTGGCAAGGCTGGAGCTGGCGGGTCAGGCGGTGGGCGATGCGCGCTGGCAGGATGTAGCCGACAAGCTGGTCTCGCGCATCGATGACCATGTGCAGCCTTTCCTTGACATGCATTACCTCTACGGCCTGGCGCGTGCATCGCGTCCCGAGGCAGAGCAGATGCTGAGCAACATCGAGGCCTATGCCGTGGATGCGCCGGCGCCTGTTCGGGCTGCCTGGCAGGAGGTTGCGTTGCCTGCCTGCCGCGGGCTGCTGGCCCATGCCCGAGGCGAGCATGCCGATGCTGCGAGGCATCTGGGCACCGCGCTGCCCCGTATGGTCGAGATCGGCGGCAGCCATGCCCAGCGTGATCTGTTCGAGCAGATTCGCCTGGACGCGCTGCTGAATTCAGGTCAGTTCGCCACGGCCCAGAATCTGCTCCAGCCGCTGGTCAATCAGACGCGGCAGTCTGCAAGGCTTGCGCAGCTGATGCGGCGGATATATCCGGCACTCGGTCTGCCTGAGCTCTCTGCGCACTGACCTGTGCCGGCCTGGCACCGCGCGCCAGCCCCTTGTTTTGATCCTAAGCGTCCCGTGTTTTGAGTTAACCTCGCGGCTTCGCGAGGCACGCTGTTTTTCGAC
This sequence comes from Pseudomonadota bacterium, assembly GCA_041167925.1. GTDB lineage: Bacteria > Pseudomonadota > Gammaproteobacteria > Burkholderiales > Burkholderiaceae_E > UBA4615. The sequence goes on from JBEELY010000193.1 coordinate 12,707, forward strand.
CATTGCATCGGCCGATCACTGACGGGCCCGCCCTCGGAGCCCTCCCCTCATGTTTTACCGCCCTCATCTGGCCCTTGCTGCTGTCCTCCTGTGCCTGGTTTTCAGCCCCGTACACGCCCAGAGCAAGAAGGAACTGGTCAACCGCATCCTTACGCTGCAGCAGCCCTCAGTGGAGGCCCTGGCCCGCACTCTGGCCGAGCGGCCCGCACTTGAGCTGGCAGCAGAAGCCCGTCAGTTCATTGGCAAGGTGCCCGAGGACAAGCGTGAGGCCGTGGTCAAGGCCATCGATGCCGATCTCAAGAAATATGCTGATGAGGCAGTGCCTCTCGTGCGTGAGAAGGCCGTGGCCTTGTCGCCTTCGGTTTTTGGCGCCGAGCTCGAGACCAATTTCAACGAAGCCGAACTCAAGCAACTCATCAACTGGTTTGAGTCGCCGGTGATCAAGCGCTACAACCAGCTGATCCCCGGGGTGCAGCAGGCGCTGACTGAAAAGCTGGTGGCCGAAACCCGCACCCAGATCGAGCCCAAGGCCCGTGCCCTGCAGGCCGCCATGGCCAAGCATCTGGGCCTGCCGCCTCCCGGGTCGGCACCCGCCGGCTCAGGGGCAGCGTCGCCGGGCATGCCTGGCAATCGCGGCTCGGGCAAGTAAGCTGCGGTCGGGGGCGTGACTGGACCGCCTTCCTGACCTGAGCATCCCTGAAGCAGCATGCACCGCTGTCGGTTTCGCGCCACTGGCGTGTCGTTGGCGAACGCCTAAAACCGGCTTTCTACCTGCCTGTACATGAGCTGTCCCGCCAGGTTGCTCAGGATCCAGGTCAGCACCAGCAGCCCGGCATGCAACACGGGCTCTGGAGGCAGGAAGGTCGCCAGGGCGTTCATCGCCAGGCACACCGGGTAGTGCACCAGAAAAAGCGAATACGAAGCAGCACCTCGCCGGCTGATCCAGCCTGCCGCTGAACGGGGCGGCACCATCACGACCAAGGCCAGAGCTACCAGCGCCGCCAGCGCAATCCGATCGCGCCAGTCGAGCCACAGGGCGAGTGTTACCAGCATCGCCATGCCGGCAAGGATCAGGTTCCTGCGTGAGCCCGTTTCTTGCGTGGCTCGCCAGGCCAGAAAACCCAATCCATAGGCACCGAAAAAGTAGGGCGCCCAGATCTCCCATGCGGTATCACGGTTGATCACCAGCAGCGAGACGGCGGTCAGGGTGAAGACCAGCAGGTCGGTCATGCGTCCGAGTCCGGTCTTGTGCGCCAACCAGAGCATCAGCAACAGTAAGGCATGCAGCTGCAGGTCGATGGCGACATACCAGACGCCGGCAGACAGGGCTGGAATGTCGAGCACATCCTGCAGCATGAGCATCTGGGCGAACACGCCGGCGACCGCAGGCCATTGCGGCGTGTGATCAGGCGTGTGTTCTGGCCCCAGCCCGAAGCGGATGAGGGCCGTGACCAGCAGCGCCAGTGCAATCGATGCCCACAGGGTGGGGGCTAGTCGCCAGTAGCGCTTTGCCAGCCGCCTGAGCAGACCGATCGGGGACTCGCCCGCAAGGGCCTGCGCCGAGGCCCGAGAGCACAGGCTGGCGGCCGCGAGAAAGCCGCCGATCACCAGAAAGACCTGCACGGCATAGCGTCCGTAGACATCGAGCCAGGCGATCAGTCCGGGCGCAAGGGGCGCCACCCGCTCGGGCATGGGGCCATAGATGGACAGGTGGTGCAGCACGATGCACTGCGAAGCGAGCACCTTGAGGACGTCGATCCAGACGTGGCGGGCGGGGGCCGGGCGCATGTTCATGGCCTTATCATGACTCAGGCCGGCGCCTGGCCAGTACCGGATTTGGTCGGGCCCCCCGAGGTGGTGCATCATCCGGCGCTGGCCCATGCCTGTGCGATGTGTCTGGGCTGCGCTTGCGGAGCCAGTTCCGGGGGGCTTGCAACCGTTCGGTCATGCACGGTCTGCACACTCCCAAGGTTGGACTGGCCAGGTTGGCGAGGTCCCTTAACGCAATATTCCGCGATCTCGTTGCGGATTCAGGAGTCTTCATGAAGATCAAGCATCTGGTGGCCGCTGTCGGCCTGTGCGTAAGCCTGCCTGTGGCCGCGCAAACCGAGATCCAGTGGTGGCATTCGATGGGCGGCGCCCTGGGCGAGTGGGTCAATGGCCTGGCCAATGACTTCAACAAGTCCCAGAAGGATTACAAGGTCGTTCCCACGTTCAAAGGCAACTACGACGAGTCCATGACCGCTGCCGTTGCCGCCTTCCGCGCCGGCAATGCCCCGCACATCCTCC
>JBEELY010000346.1:0-35708 GCA_041167925.1 Pseudomonadota bacterium
CATCAGACCCCCTTGACGCGGAGGGCGGCGAAGTCGCCGTCCATCAGCTTCTTCTTGCAGTAGAGCGCGAACTCCTTGGTGCCGATGGCCGCGCCACACTCAGCCGACCACTGCTCCGCGACCACGAAGGGGATCGAGCCGACCTTGCGGTACGCCGCTTCGCCGTACATCGACGGCATGACATCGGCCTCGCGCTTGTTCTGCTCGATGATGGCCTGCACGTCCTGATGGCGGCTGACGATCAGCTTGCCATCCTGCTCGACCATCCGCTCAACGATGCCGCTGAACTGGTCAAGCGTCCGCATCGCGCGCCACCTTCTTCGGCTTCTCGTCCTTGACCTCCCGCGCCCAACCCTGGTCGAGCAGCCAGTCGGCGCTGTCATCGGGGGCCTCGACGATTTCGCCAGCCGCGCGGGGCTTGTCGCCAATCCACGGCATGCGGTCGGTCAGTATCTTCAGCTTGATCATTTGCCTGCTCTCGCGTTGCAACTTGACGGCGAGTATAGCAGCAAAGACATGCACGCAAAAGTAGAAGGGGCCGCACGGTGGCGGCCCCTCCAGACGTTGCGTCAAGCCGGATCAGAGAGCCGGGTTGATGTCGGCGATCACGCCGTGCGCGGCTTCGGTGTCCACCTGGAGGCTGTACTCCACCGAGATCAGGCGGCGCTCCGAGTGACCCGTCTTCGCCAGCTCTTCCTGCTTGGTGCGTTGCAGGTAGGCCATGCGGGCGTACGACGGATCGAGGACGAACACGTCGCGGGCACGCTGCCAGCGGTTCGGAACAACTTGCAGCTCACCGAAGTCCGACACGTACAGGTCAACCGCCGCGACGATCTTCTTGTCGGAGATGTCGCGGTACTTGGTCGCCGAGCCCGTGAAGGACTGCGAGATCTTCTGCTTCGCGCCAGCGCCGACCATGATGATCGACGGCTCAGCGCCGTTGGTCCAGCAGGACGAGATGACGGTGCGCAGCAGCGCCTCGGTCAGCTCGCGGGTCGTGCCAGCGTCGGTGGCGGCGGCGTTCGGGAAGCCGTTGGTGCTGCCCGACAGGGTGCCGTTCGCGCCGACGGGCGAACCCGTGCCGCGCGACACGTTGGTCCGCAGGAACGCAGGCAGGCCAGCAGCCGCGCGAGCGGTGGAGCTGTCGCCAGCGTTGGCGGCCACGTTGTCCAGAACCATCGTCTCCATGTCGCGCTTCAGCTCCTTGAGCTTGAACGCGATCTGCTTGGCGAGCGTCTGCGCGTCAGCAGCGCCATTCACGGCGTTGGCGGTCGAGGACACCTCGACGACCTTGTCCGAAATCTGGGTGTAGTTGCCCAGACGGTTGGCGTTGGTCGGCGCGTCGTTGCCGGGGCTGTCTTCGCCTTCGATCACGCGGTTCGACGAGGACGGCGCGGCCAGGGCCACGACGGGCCACTCGACGAAGGTGTTCGACGCCGACTTGGTGCCGATGGCCGACATGAACGGGGTTTCGGTCGGCGAGATCGAGATCATCGCGTCCTGAAGGTCTTCGCGGATCGTACGAACGTCGTACGTCTTATTGCTGTTTGCAGCGGCAGTCATTTCTTCATCCTTTCAACAGGAAGGCAGCTACGTCATCGACGCTGCCTGTGGACTTCATCCGAGACATCGCCTTCTTGGCCTCGATCTGCTTGCCAGTCGTTTCAGGCCGCTTCGCACCGGGTCGCACCACGGGGCGATTGACCTGAGCAACCTTCTCCTGCACCCGCTCCTTGCCCGCCATGAGCTGGCGGTAGCGCATGGCGTCGTGCAGAACCTGCACGTGCCGCGCGTCGGAGACGCCCTGCAACTCTTCCGGCGTGAAGCCGTAGTGCTGAGAGCCTGCCTCGATCAGCGATCGCTTCAACTCGCCTGCCTTCTTGGCGTCGGCGAAGTCGGGGATGCGCTGCGTCAGGAGCTGCGCCTGCTCGGCCAGGTAGGCCTTGTATGCGCGCGCCTGCTGCTCGGACTGCTGTTGCATCAGGAAGGCCTGCTGCTGCGCCAGTGCCTGACGCTGCTCCATGCCCTCACGATATGCAGCCTCTTGCTCGAGGTATGCGATGGGGTCCGTCTTCAGGAGTTCCCTCGACGGAGGTTGCGGGTTCCCAGCCGCAGAGAGCTGCTGCTGGTAGACGGCAAGAGCCTGAGCCAGTTCGGCGCGCTCTTGGTTCAGCGCATTGTAGACAGTCTCGGCTTCCCTACGGACCGCCGCAACTTCCTGCATGCGCTTCTGGATGTAGCCTTGCCCTGCGAAGGAGCGCTTTAGGTCGTCGAGGGTGACCTCCACTTCCTGGCCGTCAACCTTGACGCGGAAGCTCTGTGTGGGTTCCTCTCCGCCGTCGTCTTCGTCGGCAGTCTCATCCGTCTCGACGGCGTCGCCGTCGTCTTCGCCAGCCGGATCGTTCGCCTCATCCACAACATCGTCAGCCTGCGTGTCCGCGTCGGCCTGTGCTGCGTCGTCTGCGACTTCCGTCTGGTCGTCTTCATTTTGCCCCGACAGGAGGGACATTGCAACGCTGTCGATATCGCCAGCGCCGAGGGTCGTGGTCGTCATTGCGGTGCCACCTTGCTTTGACGCCTGTCGAAGACGGCCTCGTCGTCCGAGAACGATTGGAGGCGAGCTTCCAGCGCGTCGAGCGCCCACACCATGTGGCGCGCTTCAATGAGGACTTCATCGGGCGCGCGGCCCGTGAAGATGGCGATCTGATCCGCGCGCAGGCCGTCGATGGCCTCCCGCAGAACGAGATCGCCGAGAAGGGCCCGCGCGCGGGATGCCTTCTGCTTGATGTCCATCAGATCACCCCACCGTTACCCGCAGGCGCACCGCCAGGGCCACGCATCGCGGCCTGCTCGGCCTTGATCTGGGCCGTCTGAACGGCGACGCCGCTCCTGGCCTCGATCTCCGCCGCGCGCAGGTACAAGTCCTGCGCCATGCGGTCGCGCTCGCGGTCGTCGGCCATCTGGGCCTTCATGGCTTCGATCTGGTTCTTCTGCATGTCGGCCTGCACGCGGGCGCTGACCTTCATCTGCTCGGCTTGGAGGAACGCCGCCGACTGCGGGTCTTGCTGCGGCTGCTGCTGCGCGGCGGCCTGTGCCGCCTGGCCCATGAGCTGCTGCTCGATCTGCATGCTCATCGGGCGGTAATAGCGATCGGCGTTGCGGACGCCAGCGGCGAACAGGATATCAGCCAGCGTGTTGCGGATCTCCGTCAGGCCGACGAGCGGGTTCTGCGGGCCGTAGGCCTGCATGATGCCCATCTGGGTCTGCAACGTGGCGGCCAGCGCCATCTGCTTCTCTTCCTCGCGGCCAGTGCCCAGGCCGACGTTGATCGTCACGTCCATGTCAGCGTTCCAGACACGCGGGTCCATCGGCACGAAAGACGTGTTGAGGCGCATCATTTCGGGGCCGCGTGCGTGCTTGATCCAGAGGTGCAGCATGATCTTGTAGAGGCGGCGCAGGCCGCCTTCGGCCAGGTTGCGCGCCATCGTCTCGACCTGAGCGGCGGCGGCGGAGATAGTGGCGGTGACGGCAGCCTTGGTCGTCGATTGGAGGGCATCGGGATCAAGGCCTTGAGAAGCGCGCGTCACCCCCGTCTTCTGTTCGACGAGGTCGTCAATGTATTGCAGGGCGGGCAGCGTCTGCCCGGCCACGAAAGGCACCGAAAGCTCGCGGACGGCGTCGATCTGGCGCATCCGCACCACGCCGCCGATCTCATTGTTGAGCAGGTCGGACATGTTCACCATGCCCTCAACGGCCCCCGTGCGGGGACTGTTGGTCATGGCCACGTTGTCCAGGATGCCGCGCAGCACAGCCGTGCCTGCGTCCTGCTCGTTCTTGATCAGGTCGTAGATCGATCGACCGAAGAAGGCGTGCGGCTCAGGGTCGATCTCGAAGACGGCGAAAGGGCTCTCATCGGCAGGCTCGAAGTCCAGCAGCTTGTAGCCCGTGCCGCCGAGCAGGAAGCGATGCAGGACGGGGACGCCCGTGCCATCGACATCCACCCGCATGTAGGCCTCAGTCAGCGTGACCTTCCGCATGGCCGGATCGCTCGCACTCTCGTCGTCCATGTAGTCTGCGGTGTACTTCCGGCGCGCGTCGCGCTCCTCGTCCGACAGGTCGTCGCCGCCATCGTCGAAGGATCCGAGATCGACCACGTCGTCGAAGGCGAAGCCCATCTCCACGAGATCACCGACGCGCATCTCAGTGCGCTGGCCGTGGATGTAGGCTGTCTCCGCGTCGCGGGCGCGGCTGTCCACGAAGAACTCTTCCGGCGGCACCGAGGCGACGCACATCTTGCCGCGCGTCTCCGTGCGGCTGATCTTCAGGTCATGCGTGGACATGGACATGGCCATGCCCATCGGATCCATCTGCTCGACCACGTTCGCCGTGTGCTCCAGCACCTCGACGCCCGGCTCGTTCAGGACGAGCATCAGCTCGTCGTCGGAGAGGTCGGTGAAGGTGAAGACCTCGGCCTTCGACTGATCCTCCCACCACACCTTCAGGATGCCTGTCTTCTTGCGAAGCGCGTCATCGAAGGCGTCGTTCAGGAGGCGGAAGCCGTTCGACTGCTCGAGCTTCTTCTGGATGCCGATCGTGGCCTGCTCCGCGCTTGCCACGTCTTCGGGGCCGACGGGCACGAACTCGGCGGGCTTCTCGTGCGACAGGAAGATCCGCATCAGGCTCGGCTTGACCTGCCGGATGGTGTCGCGCACCTTCGTGGCGACCACCTTCGATCGGCCTTCCTCGACCCCGATGTCCACTTCGCCATCGAAGTACTGCTGCGCCTTCACGCGCTCAGGCGCGATCTCGCTCTCGATGAAATCGACAGCGTCCTGCACCGCTCCGGCCACCAGGGCCTCTAGCTCGTCTCGGGTCTTCGGCTTCAGTTGAGCCACGTCACGCCCTCACATGGTCTGAGGGCATGATACAACTTGCGCGTTCATTTCACAACCGAAGCGGGAATGTGGCTACTTCTTGTAGCCGCCCTTGCCCATGCAGCGGCCAGCGGCCTTGCACTTCGACGGGGACAAGCAGCCCTTGCAGGGCTTGAGCACGGGCTTCTTCATTTCTTCGCGCGCTCCACCTTGTCCCAGGCCGAGAGGGCGACGCCGACCAGCGTCAGCAGAGCGCCGGAGACGGTTTCGACCTGGCCGGAGGTGATCACACCGTACGACGCAAGAGCGCCGCCAGCGGTCGTGGCAAGGTGGCGAGAGATCGCCAGGATCAGGGGTTTCATGAAGGCAGCGTTCAGCATCGTGTCAGTCCTTCTTGCTGTGCCACGAGGGCACGTTGAAGCCAGGGCAAGCCTTCTGGGCCCACTGATTGTGACCGCTCACCGCGAGCTTGCCGTACTTGCGTTGCAGGTCCGCGATGACGGCGCGAAGCGCCCGATCCTGCGACGCGGTGAAGTTTTCCTCGAAGGTGTCGGTCGCCGCCGATCCGAAGCCGCCGACCAGGCACACGCCGACGGTGCCCGTGTTGCGGCCCTGCGTGTGCGCGCCGACCCGCTCCAGGGGGCGGCCAGCGGTCACGGTGCCATCGCGGTCGATCACGTAGTGGTATCCGATGTCGGACCAGCCGTTGTCGCGCATGTGCCAGAGCTTGATCTCGCGCACCTTCGCCGACGCCGTCTTGCCGTCCATCCAGTTCGGCCTCGTCGCCGAGCAGTGGACGATGACCTCCTTGATGGGCCTCATGCGAGCAGCTCCCTTATCGAGGCCTCCATGCGTTCGCGCGTGAACAGTTCGGGCCTGACGCGGCGGCGCATGTCCTCGGGGCGGAAGAATAGCACAATCTCCAGTTGCAGCGCCACTAGGGCGTAGATGTCGGTGTTGGGGCCGATGGAGCGGAAGCAGAAGCCGTAGGTTTGCAGCTTGTCCTTGCCGTAGGCCGTAGGCTCTGTTGCCGACTTGACCTGGACCGTGAGCATCCGCCCGCTGGGCGTCCTGACCCACAGGTCGTGCTCCTCTCGATCCACATGCGCCACCTGCACGCCGTGGCGCTCGAGCTGGTACATCGTCAGCAGCTCACCGACCAAACCCGTGTCACGGGTGGCGCTTCTGCGGTCTACCGCATGCAGGTCATTTCCTCAGGGCGGCCTCGATGCTGTCGAGCTTGGCGAAGATCGCGTCGATGGTGCGCCGCATCTCCTTGAACTCGCGGTCGTGCGCCTCCTTGGATGCCTCGATCTGGGCCTGCATCACGGCGATCAGCGTGGCGTGCGACTGCTGCTTGGTGTGCAGCAGCCAAACGAACGCGCCGACGGGCAGAACCACGTACTTCAGCGCCATGTCGATCCACGTGTCCATCAATACTGCTCCTGCTCGGGACGCAGGCCAAGGAGGCCGAAGAGGGGGGCGCTGCCCGCAAGGGCGGCGCTCAAATTTTCAGACCGCGCCCGGCGCGGGTCGAAGGCAGCGAAGCGCGAGCGCAGCACCGCGTCGGAAGCACCGCCGCGATCCGTCAGCATGATGTTGCTGACGCTGCCGGGGTCTTCGACATCGTTGATGTAGGGCAGGCTGGTGAAGCCCTCATCGGCCAGGCGGCGGCGCATCATGGGCGGAACGTCGCGGCGATCGATGCCATGCTCGTCGGCCATTGCCGAGATGAACATCTCGAGGTCAAGCTCGGTCCAGGGCTTCCCCGTTGACGGATTATTGAACGGGCGCGACAGATCTGCCTTCAGTGGGATCGTGAAGCCTGTCGGCTCCTCCCACCCCATAAAGCGGTCCTCGGCTGCGCGCTGCGTGCCAACGTGCGGGCCGAGCCTGCTGGTCGAGCCCGTCGATTTATCCAGGTCAAAGGCGGTGAAGTCTTCGGGGGAACGCGACCAGTGGTACACGTCCGACCAGCCATCGCCGAAGTCAGCCGCACGGCCCGGCATCGTCAGCGCACCGCCGTCGCCGACAGCGAAGTCCACGATGCTGCGTTTCACGGCGGGGCCGGAGGTCGCCACGAATTGCGCGGCATCGCTCAGTAGGCCGTCAGCGGCCCGCGCAGCGCCCTTGGCCGCAGGGCCGAGGCCCAGCAGCGACGGGATCACCATCGCGCCCGTCAGGGCCGCCTCCGCAGCCGCTGTGCCGTAGTTTCCGGCGCGGGTCTGATCGGCGACGCTCTGCCCCATCAGGCGGATGTCCTCGATGCCCTGCGGCACGCCCGCGACGGGCGTGAACGACAGCGCGGTCAGGTACTCCGGCGTGCCGCGCACAAGGCCTGCGTCCATCGCCTTGTCGGCCAGATACGCGGTGACGCGGTTCTCGCTGCTCAGCGCCTCGGCCATCGACAGCAGCTCGTCCAGATCGAAGCGCGACTGGCGGTCCCAATATGCGCGACCTTGCGCGTCCGTCTTCATGACGGGCTGTGTGTCCATTGCCGCGCGCAGGATGCGCGGATCGTCCAGGAGGGCGAGATACCTCTCGTCCATCAGCGGGCCTCAAGGCTCTTCAGGTACTGGATCATCTCGTCTTCGGGCGACATGGTCGCCGCCTGCGCTTGATCGGGCTGCATGGACAGGAGGCCGCCGCCAAGGCCTGCGCCCGTCACTGCCAGCGGAGAGCGGCCCTGCGCGAAGTCCATGAACTGCGAGCGACGATCTGTGATGCGCTGCCCTGCCCGCTTGTCAATGGTGCGACGCATCAGCTCCATGAAGGTGCCTTGGCTCTCATCGGCGAGGCCCGTCAGGTCGCCCGCGCCCATCCAGAGGTTTGCTTGGAACTGGGCGGGCGTCATCTCGTAGCGCGCAGCCAAGCGCTGCGCCATCTCTTCCAGCGCCGCGTACTCGTTGTCGTTGGGCACATCAAGCCACGCCTGCGGGACATCACGGAACAGCGCGGTGTCTTGGATCACGCCATCCTGCGCCGCCTTGTACAGGTTCACCTCAGTCACGAGCTGGCCCGTCCCCGTCTTGCGGGTCTTGATGTACGGCTCGATCACATCGCCGTATGCGGCGCGGAGCTTTTCGAGGTTTGCGCCGGAGAGCTGCGCCTGCTGCGTCAGGAAGTCGGTGCCGCCGTCAGACATCGCCAAGAGGCGCATGAAGTGCTTGTCGGCAGCAATGTTCTGCTCAGAGCCAAGCAGGTCGTTGCGGAAGCCCTTCACCTTCGGGTTGGCCTTGAGCCACGCACTCAGCTCGCCCTTCGTCAGCCCAGCGGGCGGCGTTTCGGACCAGTTGCCGTCCATGATGTTGAGCACGTTCTTGGCGTGGTTGCCCTGCATCACGTGGCCGTAGTTGTAGTCGTCGGGCATGTTCGGAACGGAAACGCCAAGCTCCCGCGCTGCCGCTCCCGGCGTGATGCCGCCCTGGGATACTCGCTCAGCCACCGCGCGCCGCATCTCCGGCGGCAGGGTGTAGTAGAAGCTCGCATTGCGGAGGTTGGAGGGCACATCAGAGCCCGTCGAAGTCGCGCCGACCATGTTGACGTAGTCGCGCCACATTGCGTCGCCGCGAGCCTCGTCACCATTGGCGGCGGCGATCATCCAGTCGCGCAGCTCTTCCGAATTGTACCAGTCCGACCCGCTCAGGGTCTTGCCCTTCTCGATGTAGCTGTCGAAGACGCTCTGGATCGGCGCGTTCGGGTCATCCGCCGCCGCGATCAGACGCGACATGCGGTCGGTGTTCACCTTCGGTGTATAGCGTGGGTATTCGGTCGTGCGGTTGGGAGCTGCGCCACGGTATTCAGGCCGCGATCCGGCGGGCAGGTCGATGGTGTCCATCGCGGGGCCGCCGTTGTTGCCCATGATCCGCCGCAGAATGTCTTCCGCCACATCGACGCCGAGCTTGACGCCGCCCTTGATCATCTCGCCCTTGCCCATTAGCGTCTTCCATATCCAGAGGTGGTGGGGTAGCCCGTTGAGTAGGTCAGGGGCGCGATGGTCGCGGGAGCCCCAAGCACTGGCGGGGTCGTCATCGCAAACGGGGGCGGCGGGGATGAAGTGAAGCCGCTGCGGTCAAACCACAACGCCGCCTCCATGTCGCGGGCAAGGCGCTGCCTCTCCATCAGCTCCTGCATCGTCGGCATGCGCGGCGGCTGCATGATGCGAGGGCCGACAGGCGCGCCGCGCTGAATGGCGGCCAGGATGTCGTCAGTGGTCAGATTGCCGATCATCGGCGACGCGCTGACCTGGCCCGGTGCGGGCGGCTGGGGAGCCATCGCGGGTGCCGTCGTAAGGTCCGTGGGGCGAGGCATAGGCCGCGCGTCGCTCATGCGATCGCGGTAGCCCATCGGGCGCACGCCCAGCTCATTCAGGAGGCCGGAGAACGGGCCGCCCTCAAAGCGCTGGCCGGAGCGGCCCGCGCCGCCACCGTCGAACATGTCGAGCAGGCCCGTGTAGCCGAAGATGCCGCCGCCAGGTGCGCGCGGGGCGGCAGGGCCGCCAGGCGAGCCGGATCTGCTGGGGCCGAGGGACGGCGTCACGCCGCGAAGGTGTGACGGGATCGGGGTGCCGTCGCGGGCATTCGCCGCCCGCGCATATCCAGCCGCCGCCGCCCGGTTTCGCTCTTTCATGGACATGTCGGTTTCCTGTCGCTTGCTGCTGGCAGTTTACACCACCTTCGGTTGCATGGAAACCTCGCGGCGTCAGGCGACGCCCTTCAGGCCGCGCCGCAGGGGCTTGTTCCACGAGCCGCTGGCCGAGACGCCGTAGATGGCCGTGGCGGCGTCAGCCGCCATCGTCAGGCACACCGCGTCAGCCAAGTCAGGCGACCGAAGCCCGCGCCGCCGCATGTCGTCCTTGCTCTCGACCTGCAACTTGCCGGAGGAGGAGAACTTGAAGCGCGGGCCAGCCAGTTCAGCCATCAGGTCTTCATCGCGGGGCAGCTTGCAGCCGCGCTGCTCCAGCCACGCCTTCGTGGCAAACCACAGCTCCGCGCGCAGGTTCTGGTACGTGCCCTTCATGCTCGGGCTCTCGGACACGTTCACACCCCGCGCGGGGAGCTTCAGCTCCCGCAGTCGGTCCACGACGCCGGAGCCGAGGCCGATGCTGTCCACCAGGATCTCGACGGGCCGCAGGTGCTGCGGCTGCGCCTGGTACTCGGCCACGACCGCGCCCGTGAGTTGCATGAGATCCAGGCCCGCCCACCGCTTGATCTCAGTGATCACCTGGCCGCGCCGCTTGGCGAGTGCCGATCGGTCGGTGCCGAAGCGCGCCACGTCCAAGGCCCAGATCGCCGGAGCGCGCTCATCCTCCGCCAGGTCGCGCGCCATCGACGCCTCGATCAGGTGCATGGGGATCACGGTGTCGTCATCCGAGAGCGGGAACTCGCCGAGGACGCGGACGCGGTAGGCGTTGCTGTCCTCGCCGTAGCGCTGCCTCATCTCGTCAACGTACGCTGCACTGACGCGCGGACTGTCCACGCAGCTCACGCGCCGCGTCCACCACTGGCCCTTGAGGCGGTTGTGCGTGTCGAAGAAGAAGCCGCTGGATCGCGTCGGGTTGCCGAGCAGGATGGTGCAGGCCTCCTCGCCCGACATCGAGCCTGCCGCCGCCTCGAAGACGGCCTCCGGCACGCCCGACGCCTCGTCCGCGATCAGCAGCACGTTGTCGGCGTGGATACCTTGCAGGGCTTCGGGGCTCTCCGCGCGGCTGGTCCTCGCGGAGATGAAGCCCGTCTCCGGGGCCGCCGCGATCTCGACGCGGTCGCTCTTCACGTTCAGGAGCTGCTGCACCTGCACGGGCAGGACGTTGACCCAGCGCTTGATCTCCGCGAAGAGCGCGTCGAAGAGCTGCGCCGATGTCGGGGCCGTGATAACGATCTTCACAGGGTAGCGCGTGAGCAGATACCAGATGCACAGGATCGCCACCGTGGTGGACTTGCCGACGCCGTGGCCGGAGCGCACGGAGATGCGCCGCTCGCCAGCGGCGACGGCCATCATCAGATCGGCCTGCCACGGGTCAGGCTCCACTGCCAGCACCTCCCGCGCGAACAGCACGGGGTTGTCGCGGTAGCGCTTCAGCCACTGGATGAAGGCGTTCTGCTCGGCTTGGCTTGTCACGACAGCCTCGCCACTTTCTGGCGCTCGAAGCCGTCCACCTCGATCTCGTCAGCCGTCTGCCGCAGCAGATCGACCGCCTCCTCCTCGTCCAGCGTCGAGAGCGAGGTGACCTCGCCCGAAGGCTCCACGCGGATCAGGATGAAGTCGTCGTCGGGGCCAATGGTGGCGATGTCGCTGGCCAGGTCAGTCCTCGGAGACATCGCGTGCCTCCCCCTCGATGGTCTGGCCGACGGGCTTGGCCAGATCGGCCTGCACCTTCCGCAGTGCGTCCAGGTGGAGGCCACCGAGCGAGATGTTCACCTGCGTCTGCTTGGTGCCGAAGCGGTCGGGGTCATCGACGCCCGCCAGCCACTTGCGGCTGTCGATGCGCAGGCGGGCCTTGTTGATCTGGTTGGGGTCGGGGTCCACGTTGTCGGCGATCTCGATGGCTTCCTCGGCCCACTTGTCGGCGCGCGACTTGCGCGCCTGCACCAGGCGCTCCTTGACGCCGGGCACCTTGTTGACCTTCCAGCTCAGGAACGAGCGCGACACGCCCATCTCCTCGGCGATGAGCTTGAGGCTCTCGCCCTCGGCCACGCGCTCGATGATGCGGTCGATGCCGCCCATCTTCTCGATCTTGGCCCACATCTGGGTTTCGATGGGATTGCTCGCCATGAGCGTCATCCTCCGCTGCTACCTATGCGTGCAGTTTGGCTGCGTCTCGTGAGACGCGCAAGGGTGGGAAAAGGAGGCCCCCGACGCCCTCACGCCGGGGGCCAGTTGCGCTCGAGCATGTGGGAGGAGGTGCCATGCGAGCGTCGTGCTGGGAATTTTAGCCTATCCGGCGCGGTTGGCAAGGGCTGGGGGTGGGGGGGGGCTTTCGGTGTCTGTCAGCTTGCACCAGAGCCAGGGCGGGGATCCTTCGCCGGGGGCGGGGGGGGTCTTCGCCCCAGGCCCTGAGCCTCGGCCTGCGGTGGCCGAGCGTCGTGCCCGCGCAACCAGAAGGCACAGATGCTCCGATAATGTGTATTATGTAATACGCTTTACCCGTTACAGGTTGCGCACGACATGGCAGCATCAACCGCAGGAAGATGCCATGCGCCCAGCGCAACGCAACAGGCCGCCCGAAGGCGGCCCGTGAGGTATCTGGATACCGCGCTCGTCTCGCGCGCCCTGCGGCGTCGGCCCCGGTGCGCCGGGCAGTGGATCACAGCGCCTCGCCCCTCGCCCTGCGGCGCTCGCGCTCCAGCACCACACGCTTCGACAGCAGGTCAGACGCCAGCCACAGCTCGTGGCCGACCTGAGCCAGCGCGTCGATGTCCTCCTCGCCGATCATGCCGAAGCGCCCTTCGCGGCTCTCGATCAACTCGGTCGCCAACCGCGTCAGCTTCACGCCCTGCGTCTCATCGGCGACCGTGACCAGCACGCTGCCGCCGACCAGCGCCACGCTGACCTCCAGCTCCACCTTCATGCTGTCCCCCAGCTCCTTCCACTTCGCCATCACGCGCCCTCCTGCGCCAGTTCAATTGCCATCTGCAACACCATGCTCTGCACCTCGCCCACGGCCTCCAGCCGCAGGCTGGCAGGCACGCGCTTCAGGTACTCCTCCGCCGCTGCCTCGAGCATGCCCGCGACGTACGCCTGGGCCCACTCGTTGCCATCCGCGCTGTCCATCTCCTCCGACACGAGGTCGTAGCCCATGTCGTACTCGTTCAGTGCCTGCTCCAACTGCTCGACGCGCGTCTCGCTGACCTCGGCCATCCTTCAGCCCTCCATCGGCTTGATCGTGACCACCGTCGCCTCGGTGGCCTTCATGTACGGCTCCAGGGCGTCATCGCCCATCGCCTCCTTCAGCGCCTTCGTGTCCAGCGCCGTGCGCTTCACGGTCGCCACGCGCACCTCGTTGTACCTGCCAACGCGATCTGCCTCCGGCAGCTCCGCGCACACCTTCTTCAGCTCCGCCTCCTCCTCTTGCAGCACCTTGATCCTCTGCCGCACGAGCGCCAGCCTGTCTGCCGGATGGTTCAGTCCGTCGTCCATCATCTCTCTCCTCCACTGCCCGCCCGCGCTCCCGCGCGGTGCTTCGTCAGCGCCTGCCTGATCCGCCCCTCGTAGAGGTCGCACCCGTACAGCCGCGTCATCATCCCGCCGTTGGCGTGCCGCCAGAGCTGCACGGGTTCGCCCGCCCGCTTGTTCAGCTTCGCCGCTTCGCGGCGCATCCAGCCCGGCGCGTTCGGCACGTCCAGCTTGCGCCACACGAGCACGCCATCGCCCCTCACCTCGATCCTCTCCCTGATGTCGTCATCCGTGATCGGCATGATGCTCTCCTGACCTGTGAACCTCTTCCTATTCTACGCCACGCACCACCACTTCGCCACTGGTGTCCCACCACCTCTCACTCTCTATAGAAGGTGGTGGTGGGAAAGGTGGGAACCCCCCTGTGTGATGGTGCCGAAGGCGCACCACCACCACCCCGCCCGCTGCGCGGCGGGGATGGATGGTGAGCGCCACATCCGGCATGTTGCGAACTGGTGGACATCACTCCCCACCGCCATTGCCGCGCCCCTGCGGGGCTGGCGCACGCTCCACCAGCATGCCCTTGGTCCGCTCTGCGGCATCCCGCAGGCCGGGGACCACGCGGCCTTCAATCTCGGCCAGCACGTCGCGGATGTGGTCGCACTCTCCGCACGTGCAGTCGTGGCAGTGCATGCGGCCCCGCAGCGCCACCACCGCCTTGTCGAGCAGCGCCAGAGTTTCCCCGCGCTTGCGACCGCTCTCCTCCAGCGCGGCGATGGCTGCATCCCGCTCCGCCTCCACGGCTTCGACCTTGGCCTCGGCCTTCAACTGCGCCTCGTAGGCTTCCTGCGCCTGACCCGCTGCGGCGAGGGCATCAAGCGCGGCTTCGCGGGCCTTGGCCTCGGCGGCTTCGGCGCGGCGAAGCATGTCTGCCATTGCGTCACTTGTGGCAGGGATACGGTTTCGCAGTTTGACCTCTGACTGGAAGAAATCCCGCTCGTTCTGTGCCTCATCCCGCTCCCGCTCCAAGGCTTCGATGCGTTCCTTTGCCAGCGTGACGGTGTTGGCCTTTACATAGTGGCCTTCCTCTTCAAGCATGGCCCAAAGGTTATCCAGCCGCTTCACCAGATCGTCGGTCGTGGGCGCGGGCGTGTCGAGGGCGGCGACGTGATCGGCCAGCGGCGCAACGCTGCCCGTCGCCTCGTAGGCCCGCAGGGCGGCCACGCCATCGAATGACATCAGGTGGCGGCGCGCCCGCTCGACGAGATCATCCGCCTGCGGCGCAGGGGCGGTCGTCACCGCAGGCACGGCGGCGATTGCTTTCTCGTAGCGCCGCTTGGCCATCTGCAACTGCAAGGGCCCGAAGTCTTGCCCATGCGCCACCTTGTCGATGGCGTCAAAGACGGCGGCCAGTGCGTCCCCGCGCCGGATCGTGTCGTCCTCGTTGGTCATTGCACCCCCCAGTATCCGCTGGCCACCTGCTCGGCGGTTTCGACCCCGTCGATCAGGCTCGCCTTCATGTCATCCTGCACAATGCGGTTGCACAGCGTGCGGACGCGCTCGCTTCGCAGCCCCAGCGCCGCCGCCGTCTTCGCCGCGCCGTAGCGCGTACGCATGGCCAGCACAGCCAGCAGCTCGTCGTCGTCCTGCCGCGTCTTGATCACTGCGCTCACTTCAGTGCCTCCGCGCCATACAGCGCAATCAGGGCCGCCTCGGCGCGGCCATCATCCTTCGCACGCGCGAACAGGCTGGCCACGGCAGGGAAACGCTCCATCGCCACCTTGCGCGCCGCGCCCTTGTCGGCGCTCAGGCCGAAGTGCGCCTTCCACTTGGCGGGCGTGACCCAGCGGAGCTGGTGCTCAGTGGCAGCCACAGCCATCTCCAACGCGCCGAGCTGCTGGCCGAAGCGAAACATGCTGCTGACGCCCTGACCGGGCCGCGCGCCCACCTTCTCGATCCAGACGGTCGCGGGCTCGCCTGCCGTGTGCAGCAGCTCCAGCACCGCGTGGCAGTTCAGCTCCACCTTGCCCTTCTGGCCGGGCACGGTCGGCATGTCGTGGACGTAGAGCTTCCGCTCCACCGGGTAGAACTCGGCGATGGCTCCGCTGAAGCCAGGGTCGATCCCGAAGGAGATCATTGCAGCACCAGGTCGTTGGGCTGCACCAGCCCGCGCGTGGCTTGGTAGATCGCCCGCATCTGCTCCACGCTCGGCGTGCGCGTGCCGTTCAGCCAGCGGCGTACGGTGTTGTCGGCGACGCCGAGGTCTTCGGCAAACTGCGCCGCCCTCCTATCGGTCGCGTCGAGGTAATCTCTCAGCTTCATCATCTGCTCCAGTGTCCAGGGACAGCCAATGCCGTCCAGCGTGTGCCAGCATGGTAGGAGTAGAGGCCTAAAAGAGCAACCGCAGCGGTGTGGAAAAAATACCGCATCGGTTCATTTTTCTGTTGAACACCTCGCAGAGATATGGGAATGTCTTCTTACCGAAGCGGTTCGCCTCGGTAGCTCTTTCCCTCCCCTCTCGGAGGCGCGTAACGGCGGAAACGGACACCTCCACAACGGCGCGGACGCGCTGGCCCGATGGTCGCAATCCAATGCGTGAAGGGCGAGCCCGCAAGGGGGAACGAGGGACGGCAAGAGAGTTGAACAATTCGTGCAGCCCTGCGGGGCTGCATCTGTGGTTCAACAGAGGAGACTGACAGATGGCCACGAAGATCGACTTCTACTCGGTTCACGCGGACGAGATCGAAGCTGGCGTGTTCACCGTGAACGCCAAGGGCATCGACGGCACATGGTTCCAGCACGAAGGGCCAAAGCACTTCGCCTTCTTCACCGAGGCGCAGGCAACCGCGCTCGTGTGGAAAGTACGCGCCGCTGGCGAGATCAACGAGGCGCGCTGGGTGTCTGGTGGCACGGGATACGGCACCTTCCAGCATGAGATGGCCCAGATCGAAGCCGAGCGCTTCGACGCCTGACGCATCGGTGTCTGGCCCCGCGTGGGCCAGCATCCCATGCGCCAACAGAGGAGACGCGCCATGCCTGAGTATAGTGACTACATTCGCTGCCGCCGCGACGAGCGCGAGCTGGTCGCCAACAAGCAGGTTGCCTTCGGGTTTAACGACGCCAAGGGCCGCGAGATCGGCTACAGCGTCCTGATCGACCGCGAGCTGTGGGTCGCCGACGGCGCATCATACAGCCTCTGGAAGCCGGGTTTCGTCGGTCGCCCGATCTGGGTCGTGATGCCAAGCGCCATGCGCGACGGAACGAGCTACGGCGCAACCCCGAATGCGAAAGTCTGCCTGACCGAAGAGGAGGCACTGGAGAAGGCCGATGCGATGATCGCGGCCTACCGCAAGAAGATGGCGAAGCAGTTCGCATGACCCTCGAGCAGCACTTCAACGAGCTGGGCGTCATCGCGCGCCCAGCCGCCCCGACACCAAAACCGCCAACAGATCGGCCCGACGGCCCCGCCAACGCATGGCGCGGCGTCTGGTACGCCGACGGCAACATCCCGCACTGAGGAGGAGACAGCGATGACCAACTACCGCACGCCCACCGCTGAAACGTACGACGCACTCGACCGCGCCTTCAATCACTTCAATGGCGAGCTGTTCCAGCACCGCCTGCCCGCCTGCCTGATCACGCTGCAGCGCAAGCGCGGCGCGCGCGGCTACTTCTGGGCCGAGCAGTTCCAGCACCGCGAGGATGGCGACCGCACGCACGAGATCGCCATGAACCCCGAGAGCATGGGCCGCACGGTCCCCGAGGTGTTGTCCACGCTGGTGCATGAGATGACGCACCTCGAGCAGCAGGAGTTCGGCCAGCCCGGCAAGGGCGGCTTCCATAACCGCGAGTGGGTCGGCCTCATGGAGCGGATCGGCCTGATCCCCACCGCCACGGGCGAGCTGGGCGGGCCGCAGACGGGCCGCAAGGTCACGCACGTCATCGAGGAGGGCGGCCTGTTCGAGCAGAGCTGTCGGCGGCTGCTGGACAGCAGCTACGCCCTGCCGTGGTTCACGGAGAAGGCAGAGAGCGCGGCCAGCGCCAAGAAGAAAGACCTGTCGAAGGTCAAGTTCCAGTGTCCGTGCTGCGACGCGAAGGCGTGGGCCAAGCTCGGGTCGAACTTGATGTGCGGCGAGTGCAGCGAACACATGGTCGGAGAGGAGTGAGACATGGCCAGCACACAGAAGATCGAGGTCATCCGCGACACCCGCGAAGAGGTCGAAGCTTGGTGGGCCGACTACAAGGTCCGCGCGTGGGGCTACGACCCCAGCGGGCGCATCGTGCAGCGCGACGACGGCAAGTGGGCCTTCGTGGGCTCCCAGTACACAAGCTGCGACTGAGGGCGAAATGCGTGAGATTGACCTTCAAGGCGCGCAGCAACTGTGGCGGCGCGTCGTCCTTCAGGCGGTGCGCGATGCGCTCGTCCTGACCCTGCCCGCCAAAGACCCCGCCGTGAAGCGCGACCGCCGAGAGGCGCGGGCGTGGATTGAGCGCGGCGGCAAGGACTTCCAAGAGGTTTGCACCCTGGCGGGCTTTGAGCCCGACGTGGTGCGCGATTGGTGGCTGTCGATCCGCGACACGCCACAGAAGATTGAAGCCGCAGCGCGCCGCATGCGCGATGCCAACTACGGACCCAGCGCATTCGGGGAGATTGCCCATGACTGAAGAGGAACCGACGAAGCTCGACGAGGAGATCGGTGGCGCGTTGCGCGACTGGCATGACTTCGAGAGCACGCCGCGCAAGATCATCGCGCGGCGCATCGCCACGCAGCGCATGCACCAGAACGAGGCGGCGGCCATGCGCGCCGCCAAGGCCCTGCTCGACGAGGGCGTCATCTCCATTCTGACCAGGATGACGTACAGCGCCCTCGGTCGGCCCACCATCACCTACATCGCGGAGCGCGTGAAATGACTGACCTGATCGAGCGGATCGCCGAAGTGGCATTCGTGGTCTTCCTGTTCGCCATACTACCCACCATCGTCCTGAGCTTGTGAGGAGAAAACCATGCTCAACACCATCACGTCCCTGTTCAAGCCCCGCGCCGTGGCCGCGCCGCCCGCCCCGCAGATCAACGACACGCCCGACCTCCACCTCGCGGGGCGCGGCAAGAGCCACGGCAAGATCGCCCAGATGGCCGTCGAAGTCGTCAAGGCGGGCGGCGTCTGGTCGGCCAAGGAGCTGGTCGAATACCTCCTCGGCGCGAACGACAAGAAGGCCGCCGACTACGTCAGCATCTACTTGCAGGTCGCCTGGAAGCGCGGCGAAGTGGCGCGCGGCGAGGTGCACCAGCGCCCCGGCCAGGGCCGCCCGTCGGTCGTCCGCTACGCCGCCGACTGGAGGGTGCTGTGACCCTGAGCCACTACGAGCTTGAGAGGCTGCTGGCGCGCGTCGCCAGCGGCACCACGACGGAAAGAGATGCCCGCGTGCTGCGGCAGGTTCTTCGTGCTTCGGTTGCAACCGATGCGGTTGCTTCTGATAAACCGCAACGGTAGTATCGCTCGGCAGTCTGGAGGGACACACATGAGCTTCAAGATCATCAGCGCCGAGGAGCGGATGTCGCAGCCTCGGCGCATCAAGGCGGCCATCTTCGGCCCGTCGGGGGTGGGCAAGACCAGCCTGCTCCGCAGCCTGACCATCCCCGCGCTGTTCGTCGATCTGGAGGGGGGCGACCTCTCCATCGCCGACTGCCCGGTGGACAGCATCAAGCTCCGCCGCTGGGAAGAGGCCCGCGACCTGGCCTGCCTGATCGGCGGCCCCAACCTCGCGGCGCAGCCGACCGAGCCGTACAGCCTCGCGCACTTCCAGCACGTGGAGAGCCAGCTCGGCAAGCGCGAGGACGTGCTCGGCAAGTACGAGCTGCTCTTCCTCGACAGCATCACGGTCCTGTCGCGCATGTGCATGGTGTGGGCCGAGGTGCAGCCGGAGAACATCGCCAAGAACGGCGCGAAGGACACGAGAGGCGCGTACGGCCTCATGGGGCGCGAGATGCTGAAGCTCCTGACCCACGTGCAGCACACCGCCGACAAGCACGTCATCTTCGTCGGCATCCTCGACGCCAAGACCGACGACTTCAACCGCCCTGTCTGGGAGCCGCAGATGGAGGGCTCGAAGGTGGGCCGCGAGCTGCCAGGGATCGTCGATGAAGTCCTGTCGATGGTGACTATGGATGACCCCGAGCAGCCGGGCGTGAAGCACCGCGTCTTCGTCACGCAGCAGGCCAACCAGTGGGGCTACCCCGCCAAGGATCGCAGCGGGCGTCTGGACCCCATCGAGCGGGCCGACCTGCAGCACATCATCACGAAAATCCAAGCTCAGTAACGGAGGGTTCCATGAGCACATTCGACCTGAACGCCGCAGAGACTGGTGGCGGCGGCGGCGACCTGATCCCTGATGGCACCGTGGCGCGGGCGGTCCTGACCGTTCGCCCTGGCGGCGCAGGTGACGGCGGCTGGCTGAAAACCAGCTCAACGGGCGGCCTCATGCTCGACACCGAGTGGACCATCGCCGACGGCAAGTTCGCCAAGCGGAAGGTGTGGTCCTACATGTCGCTGTCCGAGAAGGCCGCGCCGATCACCATGCGCTCGCTGCGGGCCGCCATCGAGGGCCATCACGGCATCCGCCCCGATGACATGTCCGAGGCCGCGCAGGCCAAGCGCCGCGTGTCCATCGACCAGCTCAACGGCGTCGAGGCCTGCATCCTGATCGGCATCGAGCCTGCCGCGAACGGGTACGAGGCCAAGAACAAGATCAAGGCCGTGATCGCGCCCGGCGAGAGCAAGTACATCGGGCGCGGCGCGTCGCCGATGCTGGCTGGCCCGACGGGTGCGGGCAACGTGGCGGCCTTCCAAGCGCCGCCGCCTGCCGCTGCTCCCGCCGCCAACAAGCCTGCGTGGGCGGTGTGAAACCGCGCGTGACTGTCCGCAAGAAGGGGGAGGCTGCCAAGCCTCCCTCGCCTGCGGACGAGGCGCAGCTCGCTGCGCTGAAGGCTGCCGCAGACACGCTGGTGCGGCTCTGCCCTGCCGCGAAGCTCAACGCCACGCAGATCGCCGAGTGGGTCATCACGGCCCACATCCTGAAGCTCTGCGAGGTGCAGCACACGGAGCCGTCGATCCTGAAGGCTCTGACATCCGAAAGGCCCTGGGACTTAATGCGACTGATCGACAAGACGAGGGAGGAGGAGGCCGCGATCCTGAGCGCGCTTCCGGCAGTCGGCGACATCGTCGCCGAGATGGACCCCAGCGGGACCAAGCCACTGTTTGCCTACAGCAAGGACGAGATCGTCCGCATGTTCGAGGCGGTCATCTGGTGCTGGGAAGAGAGCAAGAGCGCGCGCTCCAAGATCGGGGCGCTCGATGACACGATCCCATTTTGAGGAGGGTGGCATGAAGGCCATCGCACTGATCGCGGCGCTCTGCGCCGCACCCGCCGCCGCGCAGGACGCACTGTGCCTACAGCGCGGCGAGATGATGACGACCCTCGAGGGGAGCTTCGGCCAGGTGTCGATCGGCTACGGCCACGAGCGGCGCGACGCCGTCGTGGAGGTCTACGTCTCGGCGCGTGGCACGTGGACGGTCCTCGTGACCGGGCCGGAGGGCATCTCCTGCATCGCGGCGACGGGCACCGATTGGGTGTTCGTCGAGCAGCCCTGGCCGGGCATGGGCGAGGAGGGCTGAGCATGGAGCAGGCAACTCAGGTGACCATCGCCGAGGCGGTGAAGCAGGTGGGCGCGGCGCTGGCCGAAGCGGCCAAGGAGTATGGCCCCGACGCGGTGGACCTCGCCCTGATGGCGTACCGCGTCGATGCGGCGCAGCAGCTCGTACTCGGCACGCTGATGGCGGCGCTGGTTCTCGCCGTCGTCAAGGCGTACCTGCTCTTCTGGGCGTGGTCGGGCAAGCAGATCGAGGTCGTGGGCCCTGTCAACGATGAGGGCTACTTCGTCGGGCGTCTCGCCTTCGGCCTCGCTGGCGCTGGTGCGGTGGTGCTGCTGTCGGCCAGCGCGATCTACCGCCTCCTGGATCTCTCCGCGTGGGCGGCCAGCTTCGGCTACCCGGAGCTGCGGATCGCCATGAAGGCGCTGCAAGCGGCGGGGTTGATGTGATGGACCTCGACCTCAACAGCCAGACGCTGACGCGCCAGTTGGCGAGCCAGCCGATCGTCGAGGCCCTCGACCGCGCGATCCTCGCAAAGCAGGCGGCGCAGACGCCGCGCCAGTACCTCGGCGGCTCCTACGTCGGCGACGATTGTGAGCGCAAGATCCAGTACCAGTACACGCTCACGCCCGTGGATGAGGGCAAAGGCTTCCCTGCCGACGTGCTCCGCATCTTCGAGCGCGGCCATCGCACCGAAGACATGGTGGCAGGCTGGCTGCGTGATGCGGGCTTCGTGCTGAAGACCGAGACGCAGGAGGGCCGCCAGTTCGGCTTCAGCTCCGCGCAGGGCCGCTTCAAGGGCCACGCCGACGGCGTCATTGTCGGCTGGTCTGGGGAGGGCGCGCCCCCGAGCGCCTTCCCCGCCCTGTGGGAGAACAAGGCCCTCAACACGAAGACGTGGGAGAAGGTCCGCGCCCACGGCGTGAAGAAGGTGAAGCCCGTCTACCACGCCCAGGTCGTGCTCTATCAGTACCACTTGCAGCTCACGGACCATCCGGCGGTCTTCACCTTCATCAACGCCGACACGATGCAGGTGGGCGTGGAGCTGATCGACTTCGACCCGCTGGAGTGCCAGCGCCTGATCGACCGCGCGGTGCGCGTCATCTCGGCGACTGATGCACACGAGCAGCTCCCGCGCATCGCGGGCGAGCCTGACCACTTCGCCTGCCGCTTCTGTTCCTATGCCACACGCTGCTGGAGTGCGCCCTGACGGGCGCACTTCCTCCACTTCGGGAGGCCACCTTGGCAGAAATTTTCGACTTCAACCTGGCGGCCACCGCCGCCGCACCAAGACAGATCAGCGCCGCCGAGGCCGAGCGCCGCTTCATGGATCTCGCCGCCTCGATCGGCATCGACACGCGCGACCTCCAGAGCTTCGGCCCGACCGATGACATCGTGCGCGTGGCCACGACGCAGGACAAGCGCGGCAAGCGCTCCGGCTGGTACTCGCTGCACGAGGAGGCGGGCCTGCTCTACGGCATCGTGGGCAACTGGCAGACGGGCGAGCAGGCCAAGTTCTATGGCCGCGAGGTCAGCCAGATCGACGACGACCTGCTGCGTACGATGCGGATCAAGCAGGAAGTGCGCGAGCGCGAGGCTGCGGAGCTGAAGCGCCGGAACGCGGCGGAGGCCGCCGAGATGATCCGCCACCTGCCGCCCTGCCCCGACAGCCACCCCTACCTGGTCCGCAAGCGGGTAAAGGCCCACGGCGCGCTGCTGGTCGGCTCCGACCTGCTGCTGCCGCTGTACGATGCGGCGGGCAACGTGGTCAGCACGCAAACGATTGCAGCCGACGGCGACAAGACCTTCCGCACGGGCTGCACCTCCAAGGGCATGTTCGGCATCGGAAGCCCCACGGCGACGGTCGTCGTCTGCGAGGGCTTTGCCACGGGCGCGTCGATCCACGAGGCGACGGGGCTGCGCGTCTACGTCGTCTTCAGCGCGGGCAACCTGCCCGCCCTGATCGGCGACATTGCGGAGATCGAGGCGGTGAACGGCGCGCAGATCGTGATCGCCGCCGACAACGATCTCAGCGGCACGGGCCAGCGCGAGGCCGAGAAGGCTGCCGAGAAGATCGGCGGCGCTCAGGTGCTGATGCCTGGTGAGGTCGGCGCGGACTGGAACGACATCGCCATCCGTCGGCCCGAAGAGCTGCGGAAGGCCTTCGCCGAGATCAGGCCGCTGTTTCAGAGCTGGGAGGTCATCGACTTCGCGGCGCTGCCGCGCCGCCAGTGGGTCTACGGCCACACGTACATTCGGCAATTCTGCTCGATCACGGTGGCACCCGGCGGGCTCGGCAAGTCCACGCTGGTGCTGACCGAGGCCATCGCTATGGCGACGGGCCGCAACCTGCTGGGCGTCGAGGTCAAGGAGAAGCTCCGGGTCGTCTACTTCAACGCGGAAGATCCGCTCGTCGAGCTGCAACTCCGCGTGGCTGCGATCTGCCTGCGGTTCGGCATCGATCAGCGCGAGCTGGTGGGCAAGCTCTTCCTCCAGTCGGGCCGCGACAACGAGATCATCCTCGCCACGGGCGACCCTGGCGAGCTGATCGAGGCGGCCTTCACGCGCATCGAGGCCTTCGTGAAGTTTCACGGGGTCGATGTCGTGATCCTCGACCCCCTCGCCAACATGCACGAGAGCGAGGAGGACAACCGCACCTACCGCAAGCTCGGCAAGCGGCTCTCGCGCATGGCTGACGCCTACCACCTCGCCTGCCACCTCGTTCACCACACGAAGAAGCTGAACGGCATGGCGGCGACGGTCGAAGACAGCCGTGGCGGATCGGCGCTGATCGGTGCCGTCCGCGTCGCGCGGGCAATCAACCCGATGGAGCCAGACGAGGCTGCGCGCTTCGGCCTCTCCACACACATCGACCACTTCCGCATCGAGGCGGCGGGCAAGAACAACCTCGCCCGCCCTGCCGACAAGGCGGAGTGGTACGTGCGCGAGGGCGTGCCACTGCCGAATGGCGACACCTGCGCCGTGGTCGAGCGGTGGACGCCGCCCGATCCCTTCGAGGGCATCGGCCATGAGCACGCCAAGCGCGTGCAGGTGGAGCTGATGAAGGCAGAGCATGGAGCCTGGCGGGAGAGCGCGCAGTCGAAGGATTGGGTGGGCCACCTCGTCGGGCGCATCTGCGAGATCGACCCCGAGGATCGCGCCGGAAAGGCGCGCATCAAGGGCATCATCAAGCAATGGATCACCAACAGCATCCTCGCCATCGACTACGTCGAGGACAAGGTGAAGAAGCGCGAAGTCCCCGTCATCGTGGTCGGAAAGGAGCTGATGTGATGCGTGGCGTGATACCCAAGTCCGTACTGAGTGAGATCGAGCAGTCCGGGCTGCCGTGGCGGCTGGAAATAGGTGGCCGCCACTACAAGCTCATCGTGGCCGACAGGCTGGCGGGCATCCTGCCATACAGCGGCAAGGCGCAGCGGCAAGAGAGCGACCAGCGCGCCACGCTAAACATGCGAGCGCAGGTGCGCCGCATCATAAGGGAGGTGAAGGGATGAAGAAGGGTAGTGACACGAGGGTGGTGAGGGTCCGCAACGGCACCACCTTCTCCACCAGTACGCCGCGCGAGATGCAGATCACGCTGCCGCGCATGCCCTGGGAGCCGAAGGAAGAGATCAAGGAGGAGGCATGAGCACGGACATCCCGCGCGCGCGCCAGCTCCTGCGATCGGCGCTTGCGCCTGCGGCCACGGGGCCGCAGATGCGGACGTTGATCGTCGAGGCCCTGGCACTGATGACGCGCACGCGCACGAAGCGGATCACCGCCCCTGCCGAGGGGCGGAAGATCACCCCTGAGCTGGAGGAGGCAATTTGGCGCACCTACGCCGCCTCGCCCGACTGGTCGATCCTGACCATCGCAAACCTGCACGACGTGAACCCTGGTCGCGTCTCTGAAATCATCGCAAGGAGATCGGCATGATCGCCCAGAACTGGCTGGCGCACCGCGTCCAGCGATACCACACGAACCCGCACTTGGCCCGCGTCGGCCAGACGAACGCGGATCACGCGCATGGCGTGGCCTCGATCATTGCGATGCTGCACCCTGAGCCCAGCGCGGCCCTGCTGCGCGCGGCGCTCTGGCACGACGCAGGCGAGCGGTGGGCGGGCGACCTGCCGTCGCCGTTCAAGGAGGAGTTCCCTGATGTCGCGCGGCAGCATCGCTTCGCGGAGCAACGGCTGGCGCTGCGCGCCGCGCCCCTCGAGCCGATGCTGACGCCCGACGAGGAGAGCTGGCTGAAGATGGCCGACGGCCTTGAGGCGCTCTTCTTCGCGGCCTTGCACCGCCCCAACCTCCTGGAGCGCGCCGACTGGCTGAAGCACATGGACGACGTGCTGGATCGCGCCGAGGACCACGGCGCTCGGCGCGCCATTGAGGCGGCCATCAAGATGGTGATCGAGGAGGGGATGGCATGACCCCGAAGGAAGAAATGGACGCGCTGGCGGAGACGCTGCTGAAGCCCACGACGCGCAGCGAAATCCTGGAGGAGGCGAGCCGCCTGATCCACGGCGAGCGCGCGAAGGCCTACGGGCCGCCGGAGGTCAACCACCTCCGCATCGCGAGGGGCTGGGCGATCATCCTCGGCACCGAAGTCAGGCCTGATCAGGTGGCCCTCTGCATGGCGTGGCTGAAGATTGCGCGCCTGTGTGAGGGGCCGCACCGTGACAGCTACGTGGACGGTGCGGCCTATTTGGCGCTGGCAGGCGAGCTGGCGCTGGACTAGAGCCGCTTGCCCGCCCAGACGACGCGCCCAGCGACCTTGATGTCGCTGGGGGCGACATCGCCGAGCGGCGCGTAGAGCGCATTGTCGTTCGTGATCGTGAGCTTCTTGCGGATCGGGTTGAACGACACGCGCTTCACCATCGTGTGGCCTGCGGCCTCGATCGCGTAGACGCCATCCTGCGTGACCTTCGCCACCGTCTTGTCGATCAGGACGATGTCGCCCCGCGCAAGCGTCGGCAGCATAGCGTCATCCTCCACTTCGATCGCCTGAAGCGTTGAGGGCTTGCCTATCTTGTCCACCTGATCCCCATCGAAGGCCATGCGCTTCTTGCCGCCCAGAAAGGGAAGCACTACCACAGGCTGCTCGATGATTTGGCCATCGCCAATCAAGTCTGCGACGCGGCAATTCAACGCGCCCGCGATCTCCTCGAGCAGAGGCATGTTTACGCGCCCCGGCTCCTTCTCATACCTACCCACTGATACCCCCGTCGTACCTATTAACTTGGCAAGGTCAGATTGCGACATCCCTCGCGCCTCGCGCAACTCGCGTATTCTTAATTTCATGCAAGGTGCCCCCGCACTTCATCCATCCTCGCCAGAACATCCTCTGGCCGTAGATTTACGTACCGCTGAAGCATCCTCCAGTCCGCGTGGCCGCTGACCACCCGGAGCATGGCGGGCGTCCAGCCAGCCGCCGCGAGACGAGATAAGCACTCATGGCGCAGGTCGTGCCAGTGAAAATCCTGTAGGGAGGGCATGACGCTGGCGGCGCGGTCACGGGTGCGGTGCCAGCTCAGGCGGTGGGCGTTGGCCGTCATGTCGAGCAGCGAGCCCACGCCAGCGTGCGGCCTGAGCGCCTCAACGGCGGGGATGGACAGCGGCACCAGCCTGCCCTTGTTCGTCTTGGTCACCTCCTTGGGCAGCCGGATCGTGCGGGCCGAGAGGTCGATCCACTCGCGCCGGATCGCGCACATCTCATTGCGCCTGACGCCCGTCTCGACGGCCACCACCATCGAGAGGCGCATGCGCTCGCTGGCCTCGCCCCACAGCGCCTGCCACTCGCCGGGCAGCAGCCTGCGCTCGCGCCCGCTGTCGATCGTCGGCATGGCGATGCGACTGAAGGTCTGCTTGTGGTCGGGGATGTCGAGGCCCCACTCCTGGCGCGCCGTGCGGATGATCGCCTTGAGGCAATTCAGCTCGTGCGTGATGGATTGGGGCGAGAGGTGCGCGCGGGTCCGCATGAAGTCCCGCAGATGCTCCGGCTGGAGCTTTCCGATGCGGATGTGGCCGAGGTGCTGGGCCACGGTGCGGGCGCGGTAGCCCGTCTGGTGGGGGCGTGGAAAGGCCGCCGCGTAGCGGTCGGCCAATTCACGTATTGTCGGGGAAAACAACTTAAGGCTGATCATGTGTGTCTCCAGTTATGGCGACACTCAGCCTGCAGTCCGAATTACGGTGCCATCTTTTTGAGGAGATGGCGCGAGTGACGGGGCTCGAACCCGCGACCTTCGGCGTGACAGGCTAAGTGCGGAGCCTGTTTCGCGCGGTCCGAGTGTCCCGTCTACGCACTGGAGGTTGCGAGTTCGCCGTATGTCACCGATCGGAGAGCAGCCCTTGCTCTGCAACGATGGGCGATACCCTCGCGCCAGCCCTGCCAAGGCCATCGAGCGTGTTGACGACCTTCTTCTCAAGGACGCCGATCAGGCTGTTGTCCTTCAGCGCCCGCTCCACCAGCAGCGGGTCATCGGACAGCACGATCCTGGCGATCTCCATGCGCTGCGCCTCGGACAGGTTCGGAGCCCTGTCACCCACGAGGCGCGACAGGAGGCGTGCCCATGCGAACAAGTCCGAGCCGCCAATGGCCGACGCCGCATCCTGCGCCACGCCCATGTTGTCGCCGATGCCTTGCGACATCGTCGTCTGCGCTGTCTGCGACCCGCCGATGATAGTGTCGCGGGCGGCCTGCGCGTCGCGCGCCACCTCCAGCTTGGGGACGACGCGGCCCTCCGCCCCATCCGGCAAGGCAAGGCGCAACGCCGTACCCCGCCCGGTGCTGGGTTCAGCAAGATCTCGGATCACGCCGGGCGCAGTGCTGGGCCGCGAGAGTTGCCCGCGCAGCGCGGCGACGAGGCCAGCGCGGAATGCCTTCAGCCCCTCGTCAGTTGCGAGCGCGGCGTCGCGCTCGGCGATCTGGCGCATGATCAGCTCCAGCTCGTCGGGGGTCTTCCCGGCGGCAGTCTGGCCGAGCTTGAAGAAGTCATTGGCGTGTCTGACGATGGCCGCCTCAGCGCGCGCTGCCTTGAGGGGCAGCGACGTGTTGTCCAGCTCCTGCTTCAGCATGTCGCGGAACAGGCCATAGCCTTCGCCGATGTCGCCGCTGCTGTCCTTGTAAGCCTTGCTGGTGAGGTCGCGCAGCGCGCGGAAGGTGCTCTCAGCCTCGGCGAGAGTGGGCGTCCGCGTGAAGCTGATCACGCCATCCTTCTCGGTGAAGAAGGGCTTGATCCCGTACTTCAGCCGCGCCGCCTTCGCCGCGTTCGTGAGGGCTTCCGGCGCATCCCTTGCCACCATCTCCAACATGGAGATGACCGTCGATGCCGGGGCGATAGGCGTGCCGTCTGGCCTGAACAGCGCGCCCGCGTAGGCATCTCTCTCGGCAATAGCCGCAGCTTCGTCGCTGACGCGCTTGTTGGCGAGGGGGTTGCCCGGATCTGCCAGCTCGCCCTGCACCGCGTCCAGCGCGGCTTTGCGCGTCTCGGCAGGGCGCGCGTCCAGGCGGTTGCGGATCAGCGACTGCGCCTCGCCACCCTCGGAGTAGAACTTGCGGATCATCAGGCCAAGCGTCTTGTTCTCGGCCATCAGCGTTCCATTGCGGACGCCCTCGATCACCTCATCCGGCGTCAAGCCGCCACGCTGCGCGAGGCGCTGGATTTCCGCAGAGACGACGCCAGCCATGCGGTCGCCAGACTTGCGCCTGATCCAGTCAACGGCGGGCTTGAAGATAGACTGCCCAACAGCGGTCATTGCCCCGCCGATGACAGCCCCGCCGCCCGCGCCAACAAGGCCATCCGCGACGGCTTTGCCGAAGCGGTTGCCGATGTCGCCCTCGCCAGAGTTGAAGCCGTAGACAGCGCCCGTCGCGCCGCCGACCTTGGCCCCGTGCAGGGCGGATCTGCCGATCGCAGCAAGCCTGCCTGCCGTGGGAGCAACGGCGGCAGCCGAGCTGCCGCCAGTGAAAGGCGCTGCGAGCATCGCCGCCACCGTCGGGGCCAGCGCGCCGCCACCCTCCCAGGCAAGCGAGGAGTATGGGTAGGCTGCGCGATAGGCTTCCAGCGCGTTGCGTTCAGCCTCGACCGACTGGTTGTAGGCGTCGGTGTAGCCGTCGCCAGACATCCAGCTCGCCGCGCCAGAGGCCGCGCCCTTGATCTCGTCCCACGCGCCGAGCGTCAGGCCCTGCATGAAGGCCTTGCCACGCTCAGTGGGCGGAGGCTCGTTCTTCGTGACGCCTTGGCTGACGGCCTCTCTGATCGCCTGCCGCTGCCGCTCCTGATCTTCGGGCGAGAGTGCATTCCAGACTTCGTCTGGGACTTCCACGGGCGGCAGGCCGCCTCCAAGCTCAACGATTGCCATGCTAGCCTCTACGGATTGATGACAGTGTAGGGGACAACGGTGGAGGCCGAAGTCGCAGCCCCATAGGGCTGATAGGCTGGCGGAGAGATCATGAAGCCCGGATTGACGCCGTACCGCCTCGCAAGGTCGCCATAGGTCTGGTTCACCGTGCCGACATTCTTTGCGACGCGACTGTAGATACCGTCCGCCTGCCGCAGGAAGTTGCGACGCTGCTCTGGCGTCAGCTTGTCACCATTCAGGATCGAGTTGTAGACGCTGACGACGGCCTGATCGACGCCTCCAGCGTTCTGCGCGTTGGCGTATTCGCCCTGCATGACGGTCGAGCCGGGGTCCAGCATCTTCATGTAGCTGTAGACGATCGCAATATCGCCAGCGCCCGCTGCCTCCGGCGAAGCCTCAGTCGTCTCGTAGGCCGACCGCATCCGCTCGTAGTAGTCGCGCACGCCCTGGAACGACTGAACGTCCTTCTCGCCGCGATACACCTTCAACAGGTCAAGTTCGCTGCCGAAGGCCTCCTTCTGGTCGGGGCCGCCGTCGTAGACGACTGTGCCGTCTTCGGACACGAGCTTGCCATTCACCTCGAACACATTCGGCTTTCCAGGCTTGTCGAGCGCCATCTTAACGGCTCCGCCTGCGTCGCCCGTGGCTGCCATGTACTGCGCCGCCTGAATGGCCTGCGGCGTGCCGAGCGTCTGGAGCCAAGACGCCGTGCGGTTCACCGCGTCCTTGACCTCCCGCCGATCCGCGCGAGCCTTCACCATCGCCCCGATGTTCGGGTCGGGGCTCATCCGCATGGAGTTGACCCACGTCAGCAGGCCGTCCATCGCCTCCGGCGACCGCAGGCGGTCGCGGAGCGTCATCGGCTGCTCCGGCTGCATGTTGAAATCGAGCAGGCCCATAGGCTGACCTCCGCTTGTGCTCATTGTAACGCCGCTACCCGGTGGCATCGCTCCGCCTCTGCCACCCAGCAATTCGACCTGCCACGGCTCCCACGACATCGGCACGTCGAGCCCGAAGCGGGCTGCGTTGGCTGCAATCCACTGCGCCTCTCGGCTGTTGGGATCGCGCAGCAATCTGCCGCTAGCGTCCGCGAAATCGACTGCCATGCCGATATTGTGCTGCGACCGACCCGGCGGGGCCACCCACTTGCGCGCAGCTTCTGGGCTGCCGTACTTTGCGACTGCGGCCTCGTAGAGCTGCGCTTGCAGCTCTGGCGAGCGGTACGCGGAGGTGATGGTCAGCGCGCGAGGGCCAAGCTCCTGGTCCGCCGCAGCAATCAGTTGAGCGACGCGAGCGGCATAGTCTGGGTTCAGCCTCGAAAAGCTGTCGGGCCTCGACGCCGCGCCCCCAACGGCATAGCGATACCAGTCGAAGCCCTCCATGTGTTACCGCCCGGCCATCATCATGAAGGGCAGCGTCAGGTAGTCGAACAGGCCCGGCGTCCTGGTCGCCGTGCTCGTGCTCTGCCCCATGTTTGCCGCGCCCACAGCCGCCATCGGGAGCTGGATCGAGCGCTCAGGCGCGCCCGTGAAGCCCGCGAACTGGCCCTTGGCCGCGTCGATCAGCGCCTGCTGGATCGCCTGCTGCATCTGGCCCTGCTGCATCTGCTGCTGGTTCAGTTGCTGGCCGAAGCCGAAGCCCTGCTGCGCGAGGTTCGACATCATCTGCTGCTGCTGCTGGGCTGCGCCCAGAGCCGTGTTGAAGCCCTGCATGTTCAGGTTGGCCGACGTGTCGGCGAGCTGCTTCGTGAAGCCCGCGTTCGTCTGCGCCTCGGCCACGCCGTGGCGCGATCCGCCGAAGGCGCGAGCTGCCTGAGCCTGAGCCCCGAGCTGGCCCATTGCTTGCCGCTGCGCGATGCCGAGGTCGGCCATCACGTTGTTCGTCACGTTCTGCGTGAACGGGTTCATGAACTGGCCGATGTTCGGGCCCTGCAGGGCGGTGCCGTAGGCACCTGCCGCCTGCTGCATTACGTTCGGCTGCTGCACGTTCTGGGGGTTTGCTCCGCCTGACATCTTACTTTCCTCCGCCCATGCCTGAAGAACGACTGGTCGGCGGGGCTGTCTTGACGCCGAGAGAGTTCAGCATTCCCGAAATCGGCCCGCCGACAAACGTGCTGCCGCTCGTGCCAGGGCCACCGCCATCAATCCTGTCGCGGAAGTTCGTGAAGGGCGATGCGTTCATCGACTGCGAGATGTAGTCCCCGCCGCCGCCCAAGATGGCTCCGAGGTTCATGCCGCGCCCGAAGGGGCCGCCCCGCGACCCGCGCGAGGGCTGCACCGCGCCCGCAGGGCTGTCGCTGAAGCCGCCTGCGCCGCCGCCGAAGGGCGATCCCGGCTCTGCGCCAGTCACTGGATCGATGAAGGGCGCGTTCAGCGCCGCGAACTGCCCAGGCCGCTGCGCTGCCAGTGCATCGATCGACTGCTGGAACATCGGCGCGGAGCTGTAGCCCTGCACGCCGCCCGCGAAGGTCTGCGGCGCAGGCATGCCCGCCATCGCGTCCGTCGGAGCGGCCATGCCGAAGGCCGAGGCTGCGTCGTTCGTGTTCTGGAAGGCCGCCTGCTGCATGGGCGTGAAGCCCGCCACGTCTGGCCCGAAGTAGGGAGTGTAGCCGACCTGCGCGAGCTTGTCGGCGCGCGCCATGTTCTGCCGTGCGCCACCTTCCAGCCACGCAGGAATTTTCACCTGCTGCGTCTGCTTGCCGCCCTTGCCTCCGCCGCTCATGCCGCGAACTCCTTTTCCAGCACCGTCATCACGGGCCTGTATCCGTACTTGCCGAGGACACGCGCCCAGCCGTGTCGCCCCGCGATTGTCATGCTTGTGCAGCCCTGCCCCTTGCTCCACTCGACGGCGCTGTCGATCATGTCGATGATCTGATCCATCTCGCCGCCCGCGAGAAACACGTGCAGGACGCTCTTCCTAGGGTATAGCACGATTTCAGTGACCGCGCACCCGCGCGCGGCAGGCCAGAGCTGCATCCGGCCCTCGACGATGCCCTGCACCACGTCCTCGAAGGCGTGCGTGCCGCCGCTGTACTCGAGGGCATCCTCGATCCACGGGCGGCACCGCAGAAGCTCCGCAGCGCCGTTCATATGGCCACCGCCGTGATCACGCCCGCGTTCGACACCGTGACGCTGTAGCGCGTGCCGTTGGGGCTGGTCAGGATCAGACGGGCCTGCCCGATCTCGACATCGGCGCTGCGCTTGTGATTGCGCTGATCCTCCAGCTCAAGGGTGCGGCGCAGCTCCTGCTGATCCGCGCGCGAGTAGCTGGTGGGCGGGAGTTGCAGCTTCAACGGCGACCCCCAGATCTCACATCAAGGCGAGGCACGCCGAAGCGCCAGTCGGCCAGGCGCGCGCCCGTGACGCGCAT
Organism: Pseudomonadota bacterium; assembly: GCA_041167925.1. Classification (GTDB taxonomy): domain Bacteria; phylum Pseudomonadota; class Gammaproteobacteria; order Burkholderiales; family Burkholderiaceae_E; genus UBA4615. Next base: position 32,364 of record JBEELY010000346.1, read on the forward strand.
CGTAGCCTGTCGCCCAGTGAAGCGCACAGCGGTCGGGTTTGCCATGCTGTAGGGGCCGTAGCTGCGTTCGGTGTCATTCGGGTGGAAGCGCGTCGAGAAGGTGAGCGTCACGTCTCCCCGCGTTTTCTCGTCAGGGATCAGCTCGACCGCCGACAGCACTTGATCGCCCTGCCCGATCTGCACGGGGCCGCTCTCCGCAAAGATGGTCGCGCCGCCGTAGTTCAGGCCCTTCTCATGGTTGTACGCGATGCCCGCGCCACCAAACCAGATGGGGTTCGGGAAGACACCCGCATCAACACCAGCCGTGCGCGACAGGGAGCCGATGGACCAGTGCCGCTCGCGCACCGAGAAGGCGATGTAGCGGTCGCACTCCGTACTGCCAGAGGACGGGTAGAACCACCAGATTTCGCCGTTCTGCGCGTTCGCCACGCCCCAGACCTTCGACCGCTGCGCTTGGTTGATGTCCGAGAAGAGGTAGTCCAGCACATCGCAAGGCACTTCCTGCACCGCACCGCCAGAGAAGGCGTGGATGCGGCTTTGGCCGATCCAGAAGACACCCTCATCGACCGAGACAGCCGACCGACGCGAGATCGCTCCGCAGCCGCTGCCGACGCGCTCAAAGCCGTACACGAAGGGCGGCCCGAGGTAGGTCATGCTGTGCGCGTCCTGATCGGTCAGGATCAGCGTCTGGCCGCGCGTGCGGATGCCCTGCATGATCTGGCCGGAGGTCTGCAGCTCGATGTCGCCCGCCTGATTGGTGGCCGCCGCAGTCCAGACGGTGTTGTTCTCGCGGTCGGACCACTGCACCTTGCGCGGATTGCCGCCAGCGCCGAGCGCCACGAGGAAGCGCTCCTCAGTGACGACGAGGCCAAGGTTGTTGGTCGGCGCGCCGCTGATCGCCGCAGCATCGTTGGCGACGTTGAGCTGCCATTCCAGCAGCCTGCCGTCGGCGCTGGAGCATGCGACGAGGTATTCGCCCCAATTGTCGAGGGACCACGTCGTGATCTCGGAGTAAGCGCCCGTGTCGGGGCGCGGCGTTCCGTAGAAGCCCAAGCCGTAGAAGTAGCCGCCGTAGCCAGTGTTCACCGCCGCATCGTCGATGCCGAGGACGAGACTAGCGGGCGTGATGTCGGTGATGGTGCCCGTGGCCGAGGCGACCACCAGCTTCTGGTAGGTGCCAGACACAAGCCAGCGGTTGCCGTTCAGGGCGCGCCACGCAAGCGCGCCTCGGGACTTCTGCCCGCCAAGCTCGGCGCGCTGCTCCCAGCCGCCGACAGGCTGCATGGTGCCGTCAGTCCAGCGCACGAGGCTGGCGTCATGCCAGCGCCCCTGCGCTTGGTACTCTGTCCCGTTGCGGAAGACGCCGGGCGGGAGGGCGAGCGGCACCAGCGGCATGTGGTTACACCTGCGAGTAGGTCGTGAAGAAGGCGTCCAGTTGCTCAGGCGTCTTGCCCTGCGCTGCGCCCAGCGTGAGCACCAGCGGATCGGTGCGCTCGACCACCGAGGGCCGCAGGGCGCGGGCCTTGGCGGCGAAGCGCTGCTCGCTGGGCAGCGTGTCGATCAGCGCCGTGATCGGCGCGGGCAGTGCCCCTGCCAGCCACGCCTCGCCCTCGGCCTCAGTCATCCACGCCTCAGAGACGAGGCCGATCAAGAGCTGGGCGAAGGAGAGCGACATGGCCGCCCGCGCTGCGTCCAGAGCAGCAGCGACCTCCTCCGCGCTTGGCGGCGCGTAGGGGGCCGTGGCGGGATCGGCCAGCATCTGCGCGTGAAGCGCAGCCACGTCGAACTGCGCGCCCGCGTCGGCGGGATCAGCAGTGAAGGGTATCCAGCCGAGGATCGGATGCTCGATCTCGCAGTCGATGCGACCGTCGATGAGGGTTCTTGCGTTGCGGTAGTCCATCACGAAACCCTCAGAAACAGAGTTGCAGCAGCGCCCGCGACCACAGTGCCGCCCACGTTGAGCCAGGTGCCACTAAGGGTTCCACCCTGAGTGTCTCGGCTGTCCGAGAGGCGAAGGCTGGAGCCCGCAATCGTCGCCCCTGCGGTCGATCCAACGCCCGAAGTGGCGCAGAAGGCGTATGTACCAACAGCTTGGGCTGCCGCCGACGCAGTGGCGGTCAGAACCTGCGCCGTCGTCGGGGCGGGCACATCGGCCAGCGCGATTGGCGTCTTGCCGTTGATCGTGACGGTGTTGCCGCCGGAGGCATCGAGGATCGTGTTTACACGGATCGTGGACATGTGTGTCTCCTCACCCGTAGATCACGACATGGACGGTAGCGGCGTCCACCACGGCGGGGTCCGTGTCAACTTTAAAAGTGCGGATGCGACAGGCAGACGCCGTGTTCGCCACGGTCGGGTGCATCTCAGCCCCAAGCCCGCGAGTGGTAGAGGCCCCGCGCGAGGCGATGGCAGAGACGGCGTAATTCGCGTCGGGCATGGCCGTCGAGAAGGTGATCGTGTAATCGCCAACCCCGTTGCGGGTCACGCCAGAGACATTGCCGGAGGCGACGATGGAGCCGTTTGAGCCGTTGAAGGTGACCCACGCCCGAGCACCATACACGGGCGCGGAGCCCGTAGCGTTCAGGGCAGTCTTCGCCTGCGCCTCGATGTTGCTCGCGTTGGTCAGCACGGTGCCTGCCTCATCCGGCAGCGTCAGCGTGCGGTTCGTGTTTGTCCCTGGCGCGGCGATGGTGAAGGTCGCGGTGCCGGATGCGTTCGGAGAGAGAGCAATGGAGGACATCAGACAATGATCCAGCGTTGGCCTGCGCCCACCGTCACGGTGACGCCAGCATTGACGGTGACGGGCCCTGCGCTCATCGCATTGCGGCTCGCCGAGATCGTGTAGTTGGTCGTGACGGTCTGGCCGTTCTCATAGAAGACGCGGTCAGAGCCGCCGCCCGTGGCACCGCCGACCGAGCCCCACGCGGAGCCGTTGTAGCCCTCAAATGCACCGAGCGTGCTGTTGAAGCGGAAGTATCCAGTCAGTGGCGTGGCGTCGCGCTCGGCGGTCGTGCCGACGGGCAGCGCCGCCGATCCCGTCGGAGAGGTGCGGGCCGTCTTGCCGTCGAGCTGCGTCTGGATCGCCGAGGTCACGCCGTCGAGGAAGTTGATCTCAGCGGCGGTCGGCAGGATGATCGTGCCGCCGACCTTCCACTCGCCCGCAGTCAGGTTGGGCTTGATCGCCACCGTGCCATCGAGCAAGTCGTCGATGTCGTCGAAGTTGTCGTTGACCTTGGTGCCCCACGAGTTCTCGGAGGCACCGACCCCCGGCTTCGTGAGGCCGTATGTCGTCGTGGTCGTGTCAGTCATGCCAGTGGCTCCTGAAGGCTGCGGCCATTATACCGC
>JBEELY010000372.1:0-3161 GCA_041167925.1 Pseudomonadota bacterium
CGCCCTTGCGCGGGCTGCAGGGCACAGGCCAGGGCATGCAGCAGCGTGGTTTTTCCTGCGCCCGAGGGGCCCACCACCGCGATCTGCTCGCCAGTTTCAATGTTCAGGCTGATCGGCCCCAGAGCGGGACCGGCCCGATGCGCGGCCGCGGGATGTCGGACCGCGAGGCGGTCAAGCACAAGCTTCAAAAGGGAATCCCGGCGCGAGCGCTTTACTTGATGAGGCCTGCGCTGCGGCCAGCGGCCTCGAGCTGACGATAGTTTTCGGGCTGGGTCGCGATGTAGCGTGTGGCCCGATTGAGCGTCAGGATTTCTTTGCCTTCAGCATTGTCCGGCGAGAGGTTCAGCAGGGCCTGAGTGATCCGCTCGCGAAGCGCGGCTGGCATGTCGGCGTGTACCGACCAGTTGTAGTTGAAGTAGGGCGGTGTGGTGTAAAACACATCGACCTTGCTGGTGTCGACCTTGTTTTCGGTGACGAATTTTCGCCACACGGTGATGTCGAGTGCAGCGGCATCGACCCGTCCGCTGACCACCGAAGCAATCGTGGCATCGTGCGCGCCGGAATAGGCAATCCGCTTGAAGTCTCGTTCCGGATCAATGCCAGCCTGCAACATGAATGAACGCGGCATCAGGCTGCCCGAGGTACTGGAGGCTGATCCGAAGCTGAACTGCTTGCCTTTGAGGTCGGTCAGTTGCTGGATACCCGAGCCCATGCGCGCAATGAAGACCGAGCGGAACTGGGTGTCTTCTTCGCGTTGGGCAATCGGGATGATCTTGCCCCCCGAGCGAAGTTGCGCCTGCACATGGGTAAAACCCCCGAACCAGACCAGATCGACCTGCTTGTTGACCAAGGCCTCGACTGCTGCCGGGTAGTCATTGACTGGCGTGAAGGCGACCTTCATGCCGAGGGTTCGCTCCAGATAGTTGCTGAGCGGACCGAATTTGCGAATCTGCTCAGTAGCAGCTTCTTCAGGGATCGTGGTGATTCTCAGGGTGGTTTGCGCCTGGGCGCCCGCGGCCGCCAAAGTCAACAGGCAAGCCCCTACCAAACCCAGCAAGCGAGTGCTGATCATGTGTCATCCTGGAGAAGGAGTTAGCCCGCACGGGGCTTGAAAATGGGGCGTCGCCCAAGCGTTCCCCTTCGAGATTGTAGAGAAGCTTTCGGCATGGGGGAAATCAATGGTTCGAGGGCGTTGGGTGGGGTAGTCAAGGCTGGTCTGTGTAAGGCCCTTGCGGGCGTCAAGACGCTGAAGCTTCAATCGGCGTGAAGCGATATTCGCCGGTTGACTTGATCTGCGAACGCCATGAAGGTTTATTCCGTCCTTCGGTGGGACCAGGCTAGTTCAGGCTGGCTTTGATTGACTCAACCTGCTGCGAACAGCTCCCGAAGCGCTGCAGCAGTGTCTGGCAGACCAGCGCGCTCCAGTGCGTCGATGAAGGCTTCGGGCGTGTTAGGCGGCTGGCGCCAGCGCTGAAGCATCTGTTCGATCTGTGCACGCACCATTGCCGGTTGCAGATCCACCAGGTGGCGCAGGAACACATCGGGGTGCTGGGCCACTACATCAAAGCCTGCCAGTGTGTCGGCCGGGAAGTCGCGCTCGTTGAAGGTAACGATGACTTGGGCCTTAGCCCGCACGGCGACGGCCAGTACGTGGCGATCATCGGGATCGGGCAGGGTCAGTGCCTCAATGAAGGGGGCGTAGCCGCTGACATTGGCGTCCGGAAGTGCTGCATCCATGGCAGCACGGCGGCGATCCAGCGCGGCGGGGTCCACCTCCGGCCTTGCTCGACGGACAGATCGGCGCCACTCGGCGTGGATGTCTTGGCTCCAGGCAGGACGGTACAGCCGCGCTACGGCCAGCTCCAGCAGCAGGCTGGTTACGGGCTGGCTGTGCAGGACGTTGGCGTCAAGGACTGCTGTGAAATGGCTCATCTCAACAAGGCAGACCAGGGCTTATAGGCCCAATTCGGCATCGATTCTGGCCAGTTCGTCCAAAGCGGCGCGCTGGCGTGCGCGCTGCTGTTCGTCAAAGCGCAGCAGGTCTTCAAACGCAACGCGGCGGCGCGTGCCCACCTTGCGGGCGGGCAACTTCTCTTCCTCAATGAGTTTCACCACGTAAGGGCGGGATACGTTGAGGTAATCGGCTACCTCCTGGGTGGTGAGCTCGGCGTTTTGCGGCAGCACGGTGACGGCACGGCCTTGGCCGAGCTGGGTCAGCATGTCGACCAGCAGGCGCAGGGCGCCCGGCGGAATAGCGATCATCTCGTGTTGGTTATCGTCGGTGACGAGGCGCAGCGCTTGGGCATTGGCGGTGCCGTCATCGGAAGGCAGCAGTCGGGCGAGTTGGCGGCTGGCTTCACGGGCCTGGGCGATCTCGCGATCGCTGGGCAGCCGTGGCGGGCGTCGGCTGAGGGCAGTCATGGTGGCTTCTCCAGAGAGTAGGGATCAATGCTAGCCCATAAACGAATCCAGCGAAACGAACGAATCTAACGAAACGAAAAAGGGGATGTCTGCAGTCGCAGGAGCATGGCGGCGTAAGGGTTGGGCAACTGCGCCGGAAGCCCCCCTTCGAGGCTCTTGTTTATGCCGATTCAGAGCGCAGAACGCTCTCGGGCTCGGTCTCAGCATCCCTCCACATCGTCCACATGTAGGCCACCGGTGCGCCGTCGCGCATCAGGGTGTATCCAGCCCGGACCTCCTTGTGTCCCCATTGGGTTTCCCACGGCCTTGTAAATGACCAGATTTCGTCATCTGCGCTGGCCTGGTTGATGAAGTCCTTCCAGGCCGCGTGCAGATGACCGAAGGGCAGGTCCGGCACAGCGCCGAGCGGGTCTGTGACCCTCTCGCGGTCTGCGATCTGCGCAACCGTCAGGCGCTCCTGCAGATGACTGCGCTCCACCTCAAACTTGCGCGCCACCCCAAAGGCGCGCCCCATTGGAATGTCACCCTCCACCGATGCCGAGGCCGCCCGGCGCCTTTTATCGAAGACATCTTTGCCCTTCAGGTAGGCGGCCACCGGCCAGACGATCACGATGGCAATCGCGGCGAGCACCGGCACCACCCACTTGTCCAGGATCCGGTACGAGAGCGTGGCGCGCTCAGGGTGGAGTGCCGTGAGAAGCTCATTCAGCGCTTCTGACTCATCCTTCTTTGTCAGCCAG
>JBEELY010000424.1:0-4962 GCA_041167925.1 Pseudomonadota bacterium
AAGGTGGGCGGACCCTCGGGGCGCCCGACCATGTGCGGCATGCCGCTTAAGGCCTGCACGACCAGATCGCTGCCCTGCCAATGTGCCCAGGGGCCGCCGCGGCGGCCAAACCAGCTGAGCTCAATGACGGCGGTGCGCGGCGAGAAGCCCTGATCGGTGCCGACCGACTCGTGCAAACCTGCCAAAGCCGAGCTGCCTTCGCCCACGATCACCAGATCGAAGTCTCGGCTTGCCGCCGCAAGCGCAGTGCCCACCGCATCGGTTGTGCGTTTGCCAGCATGAACGAAACGGGCATAGTCCTGGTCCCAGGCGAGATCCTCTCGCACCAGGCCGCTCAGGGCTTCCTCAGCGCGCCAGGCACCCCGCGTGACCTGCGCACCGGCATCGACCAGCATGCGCCCGCAGGAGGCGGCCGCTGCACCACCACCCACCTCGAGCACGCGCAGACCCGCGAGTGGGCGGGGAGACGATGAGGCGGCCTGCTGGGTCATGGGTGTTCCTCAGGCGGTGGCAATGCCGAGCAGACGGGCTGCATTGCCCACCCGCCTCGGAATGGAGTTCTTGTAGGAGTCGAGGTCCAGAGCTTCGCCCTGTTCGCCCTGCTGGCCGTTCAGATAACGCGCATAGACGCCTTCGCCGATGCTGGCCAGTCGCCATTGGCAGAACGCGCGGTAGTACATGATGCGATCGAGGCCGACCTTCATGCGTTCGGCGTACATGGCAGCCATCTCGTCCTGGCTCGGAAAGCCAGGCAGGCTGGTGGTCTGTGGGTCGCCACGCTGCTCAGGGTCGTTAGGGTCGTACCAGTAGCCCAGCAGTCCGCCGAGGTCGGCCATGGGCTCGCCCAGGGTGCACAGTTCCCAGTCGAGCACGCCTGCGACAGGGCCGGAGGGATTCATCATGCAGTTGGACAAGCGATAGTCGCCATGCGCGATCGTGGCCGGCGAGGCCGGCGGCAGGCGGCTCATGAGTGCATCACGTACCTTGTCGAAAATGGGCAGCTCGCGGGTCTTGGAGCGTTCCCACTGCTCGGACCAGCGCTTGAGTTGTCGCTCAATGTAGCCCTCGCGCTTGGCCAGGTTACCCAGACCCACGGCATCGATGTCCACCCGGTGCAGTTCGCACAGGGTATCGATCAGGGCCACGCTCATCGAACGACGCACTTCGGGTGTGAGTGTCTGGCCGATCTCGATGTCGCGCACCACGACGCCGTCAAGAAAGTGCATGACGTAAAAATCGCGTTCATTGACGGCCGGGTCCTGGCACAGGCCCACCAGCCGGGGTACAGGTACGGCGGTACCGGCCAGTGCGCTCATCAGCCGGTGCTCTCGCGCCATGTCGTGCGCACTCGGCAACAAGGGTCCCATCGGGGGGCGACGCAGCACGAAGCGACGGCCCGCCGCATCGGTGACCATGTAGGTCATGTTGGAGCGCCCGCCCGCAATCAGCTTGAACTGTAGCGGGGGTGTGAGGTTGGTCCGCTCCGCCATCCAGGCGGTGATTCGGGCGGCATGAATGCCTTCGACCGAACCTGCGGTATCGGGAGAAGCAGAAGCGTTCATCGCAGACTTGCCTCCTTATCTGAGAATGTCTTGGGACACGGCTTCAAATCCGTCCCTTGTCGAGATCAAGAAAACCCCGGGCCACATTGACCCGAAGCACGTCGTTCTCGCCTTCCACCAGCCGGCTGGCCCGAAGGCGGCGCACCGCGCCTTCCAGGGGATGGCCCACCACCAGCGCTTCACCTCCGGTGAGCTGGATGGCGGTATCGATCACTTCGTCCGCCACTTCGCTGGCGAAGACCTTGGCGGCGATGCTTTCGTTGACAGCAGCGTCACCTGAATCCACCAGCCTGGCCGTGCGATATACCGTGGCGCGAGCCGCATAGGCCAGGATACGCAGGTGACCAAAGCGCAGGCGAATGCGGTCATGATTGGCGAGCGCGCCATCGCGTCGGGGCTTGCGCAGGGTGTTGGCGAGTTGATCGAGGATCCAGCCTGTCGTGCCCACGCAATCAGCAGCCACCGCGCGGCGTACGCCACTGATCTTGTGGATGGCCTGAGATCGGCCGTCACCCGGCGCGCCGATGGCGCAATGCGCCGGAACGCGCGCTTCTTCGAAGACAAAGGCCGCATGCTGGCTGCCATCGAGAGACTCGAAACGTCGCTCGATACGCACCCCCGGCGCGTCAGTGTCGATCACCACCATGGCCGGGCCGGTACCTTCGATATCGACCAGTGCCACCAGGAAGTCGGCCTGTGCGCCCTGCGTCACATAGGACTTGCGTCCGGTGATGACCAGCTGCCCCTCCTCAAGCCTTGCCCAAGTCGGGCGCGGCATGCCGGCGGGCTCGGTGAAGGCAAAGCCGGAGCGCTTGTCTCCGGCCAGCAGCGGCATCAGATGAGTACTTCGCAGGGGTTCGGCCACGCCAGCCAGCAGGCCTGCTTCGGCCCCAAACCAGCCTGCCCAGTGACCGACGCCTTCAAGGGCGAGCGTTTCCCGCGCCACCAGCAGCGCAAGCGCGCCGGTCCCAGGGTCTTGCGTGAGGCCATACAGGCCGGCCTGGCGCGACCATGCACGAACAGCATCGGACCGCTCCTTGCGGCCTGCATCATCGAGCCCGGCCTGTGTGCGTTCCGACCAGGCCAGAGAGGCCTGACGGGCCGCCTCCCGGGTTCGTTCGCGCAGTGCGACCAGCGCCTCGGGGAGCTGGTCGGGCATCTCAGCCGACCTGCTTCATGCGCAGCACGCTGGGCGGGCCATCCATGAAGGCGCCCATTTCGCGGCCAATGGTCTTGAAATGGTCCATGCCGCGATGGGCCTTCATGGCGTCCTCGTCCTTGTAGCGCTCCATGAAGACATAGGTGCTGGGGTCTTCGCCCTTGTTCAGGGTGTAGAGCAGGCAGCCCGGCTCGTTGGCATTGACTGCAGCAACCAGACGCAGCGCGGTGGCTTCGAAGTCAGCTTCCTGGCCGGCCTTGACCTTGATGGTGGCAACGATGCTCTGAATCATGGTGTGCTCCTCGTGTGTGTTGGGTTGTCCCTGAAGTCTACATGGCTGCAGGGCAGGATCCCTGGCCCGAAGGTCTGATGAATTCATGAAAAACGGGCCAGACCCCTCGCGGTAAGATCGAGGCATAACTTTCGAAACCCTGAGGAGACGACATGTCCGCGCCTACCGCGCCGGCCAAGATGGTGCCGGCCGCCACGCCCACGAGCCAGCCGTTCTGGGACGGCACGCAGGCGGGCGAGCTTCGCCTGCAGCACTGCACCGACTGTGGTCACCACTTTCTTTATCCGCGCCTGAACTGTCCGAAATGCGGCAGCCGAAGTCTCGAGTGGGTCCGCTCGACTGGCCGTGGCCGTCTTTATTCCTACGTCATTAGCCACATGGCCGCGCCGGGCTGGCAGGGCGAGACGCCCTATGTCATTGCGGTGGTCCAGCTCGATGAGGGCCCGCGCATGCTGTCCAACCTGGTGGGAGTTCCTGCCGACCCCGCCGCGCTCGAACTCGACATGCCGCTGCAGGTGAGTTTTCAGGCCCGCGGCGACAAGATGCTGCCGCTCTTCAAGCCTTCAGGAGCCGCGCAATGAGTGCCCGTATGAAGATTGCCATTGCCGGGGCCGCTGAGACCGATCTGGGCGCCTTGCCGCATCTGTCCGAGCTTGATCTGCGTGCCGATGCCGCCCATCGCGCCCTGGCCGATGCCGGTCTGACCATTCGTGACGTGGACGGCATCACCAGTGCCACTGAGTCGCCGATCGATGTGGCCCACTACCTCGGCATTACGCCCAACTGGTATGACGGCACCTCGGTGGGAGGCTGCTCCTTCCTGGTCCATGTCCGGCATGCCGCGGCCGCCATTCGTGCTGGCCTGTGCCATACCGTGCTGGTGCTACACGGTGAGTCTGGCCGGTCACAGGTGGGCCGTCCTCCGCGCGTGCGCATGCCTACGAGTCCCATTGGACAGTTCGAGCTGCCCTATGGCGCCTTTGCACCGCCCAATATGTTCACCCTGCCCGTGATGCGCTTCCTGAAAGACACCGGACAGACCCTCGAAGATCTGGCGGAAGTGGTGGTGGCGCAGAGCCACTGGGCCGAAGGCAATCCACGCGCCAGCCGGGGCAAGCGGCTCACCCAGCAGGATGTACTGGGCGCCCCCATGATCGCCTGGCCCTTCACCAAGCTGATGTGCTGCGTGGTGACCGATGGGGGCGGTGCCCTGGTGATTACCAGCGCCGATCGCGCCAAAGACATGAAGACCGCTGGCCGGACCGTGTGGCTGCTCGGTTCTGGCGAGGCCTGCGACAGTCCCATGGTGTCGATGATGGAGGACATGACCTCTTCCAAGGGCTTCAAGATTTCGAGCCGCCAGGCCTTTGCCGAGTCGGGTATCAAGCATCAGGATGTCGATCATCTGATGGTCTACGACGCCTTCGCCCATCTGCCCATGTACGGGCTTGAGGACCTCGGTTTCGTGGGCCGGGGCGAATCAGGGGCCTTCATCCGCGCCGGTCATACTCGGCCGGGTGGCAAGCTGCCCATGAACACCTCAGGCGGCGGCATCCTGTACACGCATACCGGCATGTACGGCATGTTCGCCATTCTCGAGGCCGTGCGTCAGCTAAGGGGCGAGGCTTTCCGGCAGGTGCCCGATGTGAAGACCAGCGTGGTGCAGGGCGTGGGCGGCATGTTCACGGCTGCCGCGACGCTTGTGTTGTCCAACCAGGAGCCCTGAGGCGGGCCTGCGCGGATCAGGCGGGCAGGCTGGCGATCAGCTCGCTGATCAGCCCGGCCACCTGGGCCGGGTCTTCCATCGGCAGAAAGTGGCTGCGATCGGAAATCAGCCGGTCGTGGCCCTGCCGGAACTCTCCTGCAAGCTCAGGCCAGGTGGGCGAGTAGGAGTAATCGAAGGGGTCTGCATCGGGGGTACGCTGCCTCGCACGCACGACCCAGACCGG
>JBEELY010000112.1:0-4030 GCA_041167925.1 Pseudomonadota bacterium
GGCGCCCGACACTTATCTTGCGCACATCGATGCCCAGTGGAAAGACCGCGCGCCCCGCATCGTGCGGCTCGAAGGGCAGGGCGATGTCTTTCAGATCGATGGCATGAAAAAGCCCATCCTGCTGGGCCTGGTCGCGGCGGCAGGCAAGCCTCCCGAGGCAATCAACCAGGGCGGCGTCACCTTTGAAGAGCTGCATCGGGGCGGATGGGATCCGGATGCCCGCATGCAGGATCAGGCGCGCGACGGCGTGGCCGCCGAGGTGATCTATCCGACCGTGGGCATGCTGCTGTGCAATCACCCCGACTACGATTACAAGACCGCCTGCTTTGCAGCCTACAACCGCTGGATTGCCCAATATTGTTCGCGCCATCCTGCGTGACTGCTGGGTTGCGGACAGACCTCGGGGCGCAGCCCGCAGGACATGATCCAGGACTTCAAGGCGATCAAGGCCCTGGGTTTGCGTGGCGTGATGATGCCTGGCAACCCGGCCCTTGAGGACTACGACTCGCCGATCTATGACCCGGTGTGGGCCGCTGCGATCGAGCTGGAGCTGCCCCTGTCCTTTCATATCCTCACCACCAAGGAGGCTGCGCCGGTGCGCGGGCCCCGGATCAACAGCTTTCTGTCGATCATCCGGGGCAATCAGGACATCATGGGCACCCTGATCTTTGGCGGTGTGTTCGAGCGCTTTCCTCAATTGCGAATTGTGTGTGTGGAGGCTGACGCCGGCTGGGTGCCCCACTACATGTACCGCATGGACCATGCCTACAAGCGGCATCGTAACTGGCTCGCACCGGGCATCAAGCTCTCTCGCCTGCCCAGCGAGTACTTCAGCGAGCATATCTACACCACCTTTCAGGACGACTGGGTGGCCTTTCGCTCGGTGGACCAGATGAACTACAAGCGTCTGATGTGGGCCAACGACTTTCCCCACTCGGACTCCACCTGGCCGTGGTCGCAAGAGATGCTCGCGGATCAGGCGTCTCGCTTGAGTCCTGAGCAGCGTCAGGCCATTTTGAGTGACAACGTGAGCGAGCTCTATCGGATCGACCGGTCGGCACTGCTTGCCGCATGAGCAAAGCCTCGCCCGAGGCCCGCTGGTTTCTGGCCAGTGTGGCCTTCTGGATGGCGCCCCACGGCATTCAGACCGTGGTGCTGCCCTACCTGATGGCGATCGAGTTGCGCCAGAGTGCCGGCAGCTTTGGCGTCACGCAGATGGTGAGCCAGGCGCCCATGTTGCTGTTTCTCATGCTGGGTGGCTGGGTTGCCGATCGTTACGACGCCCGTCGTCTGCTGACCCTTCTGCATGGGACGGCGTTCATCATGCCTCTGGCGCTGGCTGCGGCCATGCTGCAGGGCGGTGCGAGCGAAGGCCTCATCCTGCTTTACGGCGCCACCTGGGGTCTGCTGGCAGCATTTGTCATGCCGGCCCGGGACGGTTTTCTTAAACGGGTCTCGGGTGTCAACATCCAGCGCATGGTGGCCCTGGCCATGGGCACCCAGTTTGCGGCCCAGATGGCGGGGCAGGTTCTGGCGGGGCGCGCTGCGCAATGGGGTGCTGCCAGCCTGCTGATCCTGCAGGCCGTGCTGCTGTTGATCGGCGTCTGGGTGGTACGGCATCTGCCCCCGAGGCCGGAGCAGAGGGCGTCTCCAGTCACGAGCGGTTCAATCTCGGGAAAGAGCACGGGCGAGGATACGAACCTGATGCAAGGGGCCGTGAGCGCCCCACCTGTCGCCCGTGCCGGCCTTTGGCGTGAGCTCACCGATGGCTTTCGCCTGATTGCAGCCGCTCCCGTGCTGCGAGCGACCTATGTCATCACGATCGGCATGGGCGTATTTTTTGGCGGCATGTTCCTGGTGCTGATGCCGCTCGCCGTGCGCGATCTGTACAACGGTGGCGCCCAGGATCTGTCCAATACTTTTCTTGCCTTTGGACTAGGCACACTCACCTCGATCTTCGGAATGATGCGTCTGGGGGGTGCCCGCCGCCCGGGCGCAGTACTGGTGTTCTCCCAGTTTCTTGGGATTGCCGTGCTCGCGCCCATCAGTCTGGGCATCCCGCAATGGGGCTACACCACCTGCATCTTTCTCTGGGGAATGGGAGGTGGCTTTGCCATGACCATGAGCCGAACCATCATGCAGGAGCAGGCGCCAGCCTCGCATCAGGCTCGCGTGATGGCCGCTTTTTCATTCACCACAGTAGGCGGTGCACCCATCGGCGCCCTGATCACCGGGGCTGCAGCAGCCCAGTGGGGTGTCAAGGGCGCGATCTTTGTGCCAGTGATCGGCGTGCTCTGCACCACACTGATTTCGCTATGGCTGCACTCCATCATGCGCCTGCGCTCAAGATCCCATGCCTGACCATAAGGAGACCTTCATGACCTCGAATACCCCCACGGCTACGCAAGCGAGTCCCTCGGCAAACGCAGTCTTTTCAGCCAATGCATTGGAGGGCAAGGTGGCGCTCATTACTGGTGCCGCAGCCGGCATCGGCCTGGCCACTGCGAAGGCCATGGCGGCCTGTGGCGCAAAGGTCATGCTGGCTGATCTTCCCGAAAGCGACGGCGCAGCCCAGGCTGAGGCCCTGACTCGGGAGGGCAAACTGGCAGCCTTCGTGCCGGTGGATGTGGCCAATGCAGGCTCGGTACAGGCCATGGTTGAAGCCACCCGACAGCACTTCGGTCGCCTGGACATCGCGATCAACAATGCCGGCATTTCAGGGGCCGATGGCAGCGGCGTGCGACGCGCTACCGCCGACGTGCTGCCCGACACCTGGCGCAAGGTGCTCGCCGTCAATCTCGATGGGGTGTTCTACTGCATGCAGGCCCAGATTCCCCTCATGCTGGCGAGCGGTGGCGGAGCCATCGTGAACATCTCCTCCATCCTGGGCAGTGTGGGCTTTGCGCACGCTGCGGCCTACACCGCATCCAAGCATGCGGTGGTGGGGCTCACCAAGGTGGCCGCACTGGAATATTCGGCCAAAGGCATCCGGGTCAATGCCATCGGACCCGGCTTTATCGAGACGGCAATGACCGCACCCATCCGTTCGCAGGATGAGTCGCATCGCATGCTGGTGGCCAGTCATCCGATCGGCCGCCTGGGGCACCCGGAAGAAATCGCTCACCTGGCGCTGTTCCTGAGCTCGCCCGCAGCCTCTTTCATCACTGGCGCCTATTACGTGGATGACGGGGGCTACACCGCCCGCTGAGCTTGAAGATCGGGCCCACCCATTGACTGAACCCCCACTGCGCCTGCTCGCAACCGTCACACTCTCTGAAACCTTGACTCTTTTTAAAGCTATGACCCCGCCCGATCTTCAGACCATGACCCTGACCACTCCGCGCGAAGGTGTGGCCTTGCTGACCCTGAACCGGCCTGATCGCCTGAATGCGATCAGTATTCAACTGCTGAACGAATTCGGCGCGGTGCTGCACTGGCTACAGGAGGCCTCTGACGCCAGGGTGCTGATCCTCACTGGTGCAGGGGCGGGCTTTTGCTCGGGCACCGATCTGAAAGAGGCACGCGAGCGGCATGGCGGTCAACGCATGGGGGTGGAGCAGGGCATGGCCACACAGCAAAAACTGGCCCGACTCATTCTCGGACTGCGCCGCATTCCTCAACCGGTCATTGCCGCGGTGAATGGGGTGGCTGCTGGCGGGGGCTTCTGTTTCACGCTGGCGGCCGATATCCGCATCGCAGCGCAATCGGCCCGCTTCGTGGCCTCGTTCATCAACATTGGCCTGTCTGCAGGCGAAATCGGCAGTACTTACCTGTTGCCCCGTCTGGTGGGCGTCTCGCGCGCCGCTGACATCCTGTACACGGGCCGGGAGGTGGGGGCGGCAGAGGCCGAACGTATCGGCCTGGTGTCCCGAATGGTCGAGGACGGACAGGTCGTCAGTGCAGCACTCGAGGTGGCCGAAGTCATGCTCGCTAAAACGCCCTTTGGCTTACGCATGACCAAAGAGGTGCTGGACATCAATATCGATGCGCCAAGCCTGGAATCTGCCCTGCAACTCGAAAACCGCACGCA
>JBEELY010000062.1:0-4089 GCA_041167925.1 Pseudomonadota bacterium
CAGAGATTCGTGAGGCGGTCTGCGAACGTCTTAGCTGGCTCGGGCTGCAACTTGACGCGCCACGTAACCGTGCTCCCGGGCAAGGGTCGGCCCTGCTGTCAGCGGATCAGTCCAGGGTTCGTGTCTGGCGTATTCCGACCGATGAAGAACGCAGGATCGCCCTGCATGCCTTGCGGGTGGTCAGCGGCTGAGCGGCGCCGAGCCTGCGCCAGTGCGTGAGCCCGAGGCTGCACTGACCATGCCGCCAACCCAGGTGTCGACCGCATCAAGCATCCGGGTGCTGGCCTCGCTGGCGGCCTGCGCGGCTCCGCGTGCGTCCCGGCTTGCCACATCGACCCTCTGCTCAAAAGTCTGACGGCCCAGCAGGGTACGGTTGCGCCAGTCGATCAGCTCGGCCGACACCCGCAAACTGACTGCGCCCGGTGCTGCGCGGTCGTCATGGGTGAGCTCGTCGAGACGCAACTGCAGCAGCCAGTCACCACGCACGCCTGCGATCGATTGCACCACTGCGCCGAAGCGACCCGAGGCCGCCAGGCGCTGCTCGGCCAGGGCTGCCAGACGCTTGCCTGGGCGCTCGCTCCAATGGGCAAACTGGTAGTAGCCGAAGGCCTGGCCATCGCGGGTGAAGACCATGCGATCGCTGTCATGAAGCGCTGCAGCCGAAGAGCCGCCCAGCATCAGCACGATGCCCGCGGGCCGGGGCGGGGTGGCTTGGGCTGGCCTGAGATCCTGGATCACGTAATAGGCTGGGCTCTGCGGGCTTGCCGCGCCGGTGAGGGAACAGCCAGTGAAGCCCATCAGACCCAACAAACCCATCATGCCGCGCATGCCCAGGCGCATGGTCGAACGAAGCGCCGTCCTCATGGTCGATCCTCTCCCGGGCCCAGTTGATTTGCGGACGGCCCCAGCAGTACCGCCCGCGGATCCTGAAGGCGATCGAGGGTGCGGCTGATCAGTTCGATGCTGGCACGCAGTTCTTCGGCGGTGCTGCGCAATTCGAGTACCGACACATCCACCGCATCGCCTGAGCGCTGGCTGAGCTTGCCCACTTCACGGTCGACGCTTTTTAAGGCGGTGTCGACCGACTGCTCCAGGCGCCGGCCGGTCTCGGCCAGAGATTGCAGCGCTGCCCGTGACTCGCGCAGGGTTTGGCCGGCTTCCTGGCCAAGGGGGCCGATCAGGGCCTGTGCCGAGCCCATGGTCTGGTTGAAGGCCTGGCTGGACTCACGAAAGGCGGCGGCGCTGGCCTGCAGGCTGCGCGAGGTCTGGTCGATCAGGGCCAGACGCTGGTTCAGGCCCTCGGACATCTGCCGCAGCGCCACCAGCGTCTGAGCGACATTCTTCTGGTTTTCGGGGCCCAGGGTCTCGGCAAGATAGCCCAGCACCTGATCGGCCTGCACGGCCAGGCGCGTGACCGAACTCGCGATCTGATCAATGTCGGAGGTGCCTTCCGGAATGACCGGATAACGCTCGCCATCGGGCACCCGTGACAGGGCCGGCCCGGGTTTGCCCGGGGTTTCGAGGTTGATGCGGGCGATGCTGGTCACAAAATTGCGTGCGACCACGGCTGATGTGTTTTCGCTCACCGGGGTGGCACGCGCCACCCGCAGGGTGACCGAGACCCGGTTGATGTTGTCGCGCGAGATGGTGTAGTCCTCCACCCGACCGACCTTGACGCCACGCATGTTGACGTCAGCACCGATCTGCAGGCCTTCAAGGGACTGGCGCTCGAAGTACACGGTATAGAACTCGAAGTCGGCCTTGTTGCCGCTGCTCGAGAGCCAGACAAATGCACCCAGTGCTGCCACCGCGATGGCAAGCAGCACCGTGCCGATCAGGGTGTAGCGGGCTTCAGGTTCCATGGGAGGAGATCAGCTTGCGCGCCGAGAAGTAGGATTGTATCCAGGGGTGCGCAACGGCCGTGATCTGCGCGATGTCGCCGTCGGCGATGACCTGGCCCTGACCCAGCACGACCACCCGGCGTGCGATGCCGAGCAGGGTATCCAGATCATGGGTGACCAGCAGCACAGTGATGCCCAGATCGCGGTTCAAAAAGGTGAGCAGGGCATCGAAGGCCCGCGCCGTGATCGGATCCAGACCCGACGTGGGCTCATCCAGAAAGAGGATCTCAGGCTCGAGCGCAATCGCCCGGGCCAGTGCCGCACGCTTTTTCATGCCCCCCGAAAGCGCGCTGGGCATCTTGTGTGCGGCCTCGGCGGGCAGTCCGGCCAGCGACAGCCGCAATTGCACCAGAGCATCGCGCAGCCCGGGCGAAAGCTGCAGGTTTTCGTCGAGCACGGTAGCGATGTTTTGTGCCACGGTGAGCGAAGAGAACAGGGCGCCTTCCTGGAACATCATGCCAATGCGCCTTCTCACCCGTGCCAGTTCGGCATCGGGGGCCTGCCACATGGAGGTGCCCAGCACCTGCACATCGCCCGCCGTGGGCCGTTGCAGCCCGATGATCTCGCGCACCAGCACAGACTTGCCCGTACCGCTGCCGCCGATCAGGGCCACCAGCTCGCCACGATGGATCTGCAGGTCGAGCTGGTTGTGCACCACCTGCTGACCAAAGCGGGTCGTTAAGCCGCGCACATCGATCACGACCTCGGTCATGCCACGGATCCTGTCGTCATCTCGTTGGCCCTGTTCTTCGTCTCACCAGCCCAGCTTCTGGCAGACGATTGCAAAGATCGCATCCAGGATGATGACTGCCACAATGGCCTGGACGACGGTTGAGGTGGTGTGAATACCGATCGAGCGGGTATCGCGGGCGACATCAATGCCCATGCGACAGCCGATCACAGCAATGAAAAGCGCAAAGAAGGGTGCCTTGCCCAGGCCGATCAGGTAATGACGCGGGTCAAGTGCGGAATGCAGCCGTTCGATGAAGCCCATCGGCGTGAGATCGAGCATGGTCGTTGCAATCACCAGTGCGCCCGAGAGCCCAGCCAGATCGCCGATGAACACCAGCAAGGGCAGGGTGAGCATCAGCCCCAGCACCCGCGGCAGGACCAGCACCTGTTCCACCGACAGCCCCAGCGTGCGAATCGCATCGGTTTCTTCTGTCAGGCGCATGGTGCCGAGCTGTGCAGTGAAGGCGGCGCCCGAGCGCCCCGCCATGATGGTGGCCACGATCAGGGGCGAGAACTCGCGGGTCATGCCGAGCGCGACGCCATCGACCACGAAAATGTTGGCCCCGTATTGCTCGGCCTGCAGACCCAGCAAATAGGCAAACACCACGCCAATCAGAAAGGTCACCAGCGCCACCACCGGAATGGCGGTCACGCCGGTATTGCCCAGCTGGGTCACGAGCTCGCGCGTGCGCAGCGTGCGGGGTTCGCGTGCGGTGCGCCAGGCCGCTTCGGCGACCCGGCCGAAAAAGGCCAGATGCCCTTTCAGCATGTGCCACAGGCCAAGTGCCGAGGCGCCTAACCTTGCCCTCCAGCCCAGCGCGTGCGCGTGAATGGCTTCTTCGAGCTGGGGAAGACGCTGCTGCACGAGCGTGAGCACGCGGGCATGGTGATCCTGCATGCCGACCAGGGTCAGCTCCACGATCTGCACCGATTGCCCGATCAGCCGCAACACGGCCAGTGCGCCCGCGGTATCCAGGGCCTGTAGAGCCTGGCCATCGATCTGCACACGAAGTGAAGGCCGCCCCTGCACGATCATGCCGCGGGCCATCGCCTGACTGATCAGCTGTGCCAGACCGGGCTCGGCCACTGGCAGGGCGGCGAGCAGCCAGGCGCCTTCTAGCGTGACCCGCAGCATGGGTTCGGGCGCCTGGATCACCGAGACTTGCGCACCCGCCCTCTGCCCTGCAGACGCTTGCGAAGACCCTGCAGCGGGGATGAATGGGGGAGATCGACCAGCCATGCGTCATGCTAACTTAGCCCGATCACAGGAGACCCCCATGAAACTGCTGCTGGCCAGCTTCAAGCACGAGACCAATACCTTTTCGCCGGTGCCGACCCCCGCCGAGCGCTTCTTTGGCTATCGACCCGTCATGCTGACCGGAGAGGCCGCAATGGCGGCACACCGTGGCACGGGCAGCGCGCTCGGCGGTTTTCTGACCGTGGCTGAACAGGCCGG
>JBEELY010000128.1:0-3859 GCA_041167925.1 Pseudomonadota bacterium
TTCGGTCGAGATATCGCTAGTGCCCATATCAAGCGACCTACCCCCACCGCACCTCATGCCGCACAGTCAGCGGCCCCAGCCTGTCCTTCACCACCCGCTCCAATTCCCCCTTCCCGTCCCCCGCAACCCCCTCAAATCGCACCGTAATCAAGCTCCCATGCACCGGATGCGTGTCTGCGCTGATCTGCATGGATCCGCCCGCCAGCGGCGCATCGGTCAACAGGTTCTCGGCCACGCGCCTTGCCGCATCCAGCCTCAGCGCGGGCTTGAACACCTTGCCCACCCCCGTGAGCGGCATGGGCTGAATCTCATGAATTGCCACTGGAACGGCGGCACGTTCGGGCGTGCGCTCGCGCACATAGTCGATCAGCTCGGCCGGGTCGATACGCTGCCCGGGCTTGGGCTGCACATAGGCCACCGGCAGCTCACCGGCATAGGCATCGGGCCGGCCCACCATGGCGGCCAGCTCCACCGCCGGATGCGTGAACAGAATCTCTTCGATCGGCTGCGGATCAATGTTGTGACCGCCGCGGATCACCAGGTCCTTGGCGCGGCCCGTGATCCACAGATAGCCGTCTTCATCCAGCCGACCGAGGTCGCCTGAATTCACCCAGCCCGGCTCCACAAAGGCGCCCTTGTTGTGCGTATCGCTCAGATAGCCCGAGAACACGCCCGGCCCGGCCATGGCCACCACGCCGATCTCGTTGGTGCCGCACTCGCCAATCAAGCGACCGTCGCTATCCACCTTCACTACCCGCACCTGCGCATAGGGCACCGGCTGCCCCACCGCGCCCAGGCGAATCGGCCTGTCCTGATAGCTCATGGTGTGCACGCTGGCCGTTTCGGTCATGCCATACACCTCAAGCACCGGCATGCCCATCTCGGTATAGGTCTTGCCCACCGCCACCGGAATGGCCGAGCCGCCGCCTGCCGCGCGCTTGAGGCACGAGATGTCGGCCCCATCCACCGGCACCGTGAGCGCAGCCACCAGCACCGTAGGCACGCCCACCATTGAGCTCGGCCGGTACTTTTCGACCAGCTTCCAGACATTGCGCACCGCGGCCTGATTGCGCCAGCCCGCGCCTGACACCACCACCAGCGTGCCGCCGCAGGAGAGATAGGCCAGCGCCTGCGTGAGCGCCCCGCCCACATGAAAGAGCGGCAGCCCAAAGAGCACTGGCTCGCCCGGCTCCACATGCAGCATCAGCCCGATCACCCAGGCCTGCGTGACCTGGTTCAGATGGGTATGGCGCACCAGCTTGGGCGTGCCCGTGGTGCCGCCTGTGTGAAAGTAAGCCGCCACCTCGTCGGGCCCGATCTGGCGCCCGCTCACCAGGCGATCGCCCGGCTGGGCCGCCACCAGGGTGTCAAAGTCAAAGATCGGGGCCTGCTCGCCTTTACCCAGAGACTTGCCCGCTTCGCTCGCCTGTGAGGCGCCTGCCGTGGCCACGCCCGTGCCGCCCACCACCAGCACCGCCTGCAAGTCGGGCAGCTCATGGCGGATCTTTTGCACCTTCTCCCAGAGGTCAGTGCCAGGCGTGGGCCCGAGCGTGACCAGCACCCGCGTGCGGGCCGCGCGCAGGATCTCGGCCAGCTGCCAGGGCTCGAGCAGCGGATTGACCGGATTGGCAATGCCCGCCGCCTCGGCGCCATAGAGCGTCATGAAGGCCTGCGGAATGAGCGGCAACAGAAAGCTCACCGCATCGCCGGGCCGCACGCCCAGCACATGCAGGGCATTGGCCACCTGCGTCACGCCCGCAAAGAACTGTGCGTGGCTGAGCGTGAGGGGCGTGTCCTCGGGCGAGGCATTGGGCAGCCACTGAATGGCCGGCGACTGCGGGTTGTGGCTCGCGCCCACACGCAGCGCCTCATAGGTGCTGAGCGCAGCCAGCCGCTCGCGCAGCGGCGTGGCTTCGAGCGCCTTGACGGCCTCATGAGTAGACAGATCGGGCCACTGCGGGCCAAAGCGGGTATCGAGCAGATGGGCGCGTTTCATGGGGCAGGGCGGGTTGAACGGTGAAGCTGTCATCTTAGACCGGCGGAGCGGGGCGCTGAATGGCGACCTCAGTGTCGATCCAAGTAGCGATCTAAGTGTCGATCTAAGCGAGGCCATGCTGCAAACAATCTCGCATTTAATCTCGAGATAATTTAATAATAACGTTTGTATTTCATAGGTTTACATCGTGTTTTAGGGTGTATAAAATCTCGCAAATGAACTCGCGGAATCACTCGCAAAAATCACAATACGACTCGCCCCATCAGTTTGAGCCGCTGATGCCGGGCGAGCATCAGCTCGCGCCGCTGCTCGAAAAGGCGGCCGATCTCATGCGCAAAGCCCTGTCGCTTGGCGCTGGCCCGGGCAAGTCGGTTCACCCCGAGCTGCGCACGCTCTTGCGCAACATGAACTCCTACTACACGAATCGCATCGAGGGCGAGCACACCCGCCCAAGTGACATCGAGCGCGCGCTGCTGCAAGACTTTTCTGGCCATGCCGACCTGGCCCGCAGGCAGCGGCTGGCTCTGGCGCACATCCGCACCGAAGCGCTGTGCGAACAAGAGATTGACCGCAGGCTGAGCACTGATGGGCCTGAGGCAGCCCGATGGCTCTACTCGCCAGACGCCCTCGTCTGGCTGCATACCGCGCTCTTCAGCGATCTTCCTGACGGCGACCTTCGTCTGGCCGACGACAGTGCGCTGGTGCCCGGCCAGATCCGCTCGCGAGGTGTGGCGGTCGGGCGGCATGAGGCCCCCGCCGCAAAATCCCTGCCCCGCTTCATCGATCGCTGGCAGGAGGTCTACGGCCGCGCGCGCCAGGGCGAGGCGTCCATTGTTGCGCTGGCCGCTGCGCATCACCGGCTCACCTGGATCCATCCCTTCCTCGACGGCAATGGCCGGGTAGCAAGGCTGCACACGCATCTGCTGCTTTATGCCTGGGGACTCACTGGCGGCCTATGGTCGCCCCTGCGCGGTTTTGCCCGAACCGAGGCGCGATACAAGGCCCTGCTGCAAGCCGCCGATGAACCCCGACGCGGCGCCCTGGATGGTCGAGGCAATCTCACCCAGGCCGGGCTCGTGGCCTGGATCGACTACACGCTCGAGGTCTGCATCGACCAGATCGAGTTCATGACCGTGCAACTCGATGTGCAGGGCATGCGCAGTCGTATTCATGCCGCCCTGGCCTACGAGGCTGCAGCCCACCCCTCAGGGGTTCGCGAAGAAGCGCTCCTGCCACTGCAATACCTCTTTGCCACGCAAGGCGAACTCGGTCGGGCGCAGTTCAAGGCCATGACCGGATTGGGCGATCGCGTGGCTACGGCCACCGTGTCCGCGCTGCTCAATCGCGGCTTTCTCACCACCGATTCGCCCTATGGCAGCCTGCGATTCGGCATTCCGCGCCATGCCCTGCGGTTTTACTTTCCCGCCCTATGGCCCGAGGCCGAGCAGGATCAGGACCTGCTCGACGGCAAGGCGGGCTTGCCTCCACCGAGACCCATGGCGGCATCGCGCCCGCCCGCCAGAGCGATGACACAGGTCAAGGTCGGTCGGCAGCCCAAAGCACCGCTTCAGCGCAAGCCACGTGCATCGCGCAAGGATTCCTGAACGCTGCCAACCCGTTGCTGCGCCCCGTTTTGGTACTGTCGGGGGTGGAGACATCAGGCAACACACTAGGCAAGTAAAAGCGGCCCCCCAAGGCCCCATTCACGCTCGCCCCACCTACACCCATAGAACACGCCCTTCCCATCGGCCATCCCATGACTCAAGCCCCCCCGAGCACGCCCGCCGCGCTGCACTCTCCCGACGCCGTCACTCAGGCGCTGGCCACCCAGGGCTACATCTCGAGCCGCTCGATTTCCACGGC
>JBEELY010000378.1:0-4936 GCA_041167925.1 Pseudomonadota bacterium
GCACAGGTCGGGCCCGTGCCTGAAGGTCAATGGCAGAATCATCCCATGAACATCGCGCATGCCTTTCTGAACCGCGCCCGGGCGCAGCCCGACGCACCCGCCCTGAGTTTTTCGAAGCAGACCCTGAGCTATCAGGAACTCGCGCAGGCCAGTGCTCAACTCGCCCACGGGCTGCGTGCCGGACTCGGTCTGCAGGCCGGCGACCGGGTCGTGATCTGCATGGAAAACTGTGCCGCCTTTCTTGAACTTCTCTTTGGCTGCTGGATCGCCGGCCTGTGCGCTGTGCCGGTCAATGCCAAGCTGCATCCAGGCGAGGTCGCTCACATTGCCGGCGATTGTGGCGCGCGCGCGGTCTTCACCTCCGAGACTCTGGCCCCTGATCTGCTGCCCGCCCTGACCGCGCTGCGCCAAGCGCCACAAGCCGTGGTGTGCGGCAGCGCCGCCTGGAGGCGGCTGCAAAGCGTCGGCAGCATGCAGTGCGAAGAGCGAGCCCCCGAGGACCTGGCCTGGATCTTCTACACCAGCGGCACCACCGGCAAGCCCAAGGGCGCAATGCTCAGCCATCGCAATCTGGTGTTCATGAGCCTGGCCTACCACGCCGACATCGACCGTGTGGAGCCCGGCCATGTCATGCTGCATGCGGCTCCCCTCTCGCATGGTTCGGGTCTTTACGCGCTGCCGCATCTTTTCGCGGGTGGGCATCAGATCATCCTGCCGGGCTTCGATGTCTCCGAGGTCATGCAGGCCCTGCAGGATCACCAGCATGTCTCGATGTTCGCTGCGCCCACCATGGTGACCCGGATGCTGCAGGCCGGCGGCACCCAGATGCGTACGCCCGGTCTGCGTACCCTGATCTATGGCGGTGGCCCCATGTACGTCAGCGACCTGCAGGCCGCCCTGAGTGCTTTCGGCCCATGCCTCGCGCAACTCTACGGGCAGGGCGAAAGTCCGATGACCATCACCCTGTTGCCCCGCGCAGATCATGAGGGCCGCGGCGATGCGGCGCATCTGGCACGTCTTGGCTCCTGCGGCCTGCCCCGCACCGGGGTTCAGGTCAGGGTGGTGGACGAACACGGGCAGGATGTGCCGGTGGGAGAGCGTGGCGAAGTCATCACGCGAAGCGATTGCGTCATGCAGGGCTACTGGAACAACCCTCAGGCCACGGCCGCAGCACTCCGTGACGGCTGGCTCTGGACCGGCGATATCGGCAGCATGGATGAGCAGGGCTATCTCACGCTGCGCGACCGCTCCAAGGACATGATCATCAGTGGCGGCACCAACATCTATCCGAGGGAGGTCGAAGAGGTGCTGCTGCAGCATCCGAGCGTACTGGAGTGCTCGGTGGTCGGACGCCCGCATCCCGACTGGGGCGAGGAGGTAGTGGCCTTTGTGGTGCCCCAGGCGGGTCAGACGATCAAGGCTGCAGAGCTTGATGCCTTATGCCTGTCCCACATTGCGCGATTCAAGCGCCCCAAGGCCTACTATCTGCTTGAGGCCCTGCCCAAGAACGCCTACGGCAAGGTCCTCAAGACCGTGTTGCGCGAACATCTCAATCATCCGGAGCTGCGTCATGCGTGAAGTGTCCATCGTCGGCATCGGTTCGACGACTTTTGGTCGGCATGGCGGCACGCCGATCGAGCATCTGGGCGTGCAGGCTGCCGCGCAGGCCCTGCTGGAATCCGGCATCGATCGTGAACGCATTGGCGCGCTTTACCTGGGCAACTTCATCAGCGGGCCGCTCAATGGCAAGGAGGTGCTCGCTGGCCTGATGGCCGACCAGCTCGGTTTGCCCAACATTCCCTGCACCAAGGTCGAAGGCGCCTGCGCCTCGGGCGGCATCGCGTTCCGGCATGCCGTGCTCGCCATTGCCAGCGGTCAGTGCGATGCAGCACTTGTCATCGGCGTAGAAACCATGACGCATGCAGCGACCGCCCAGACCACCGCGGCGCTGAACTGCGCCATGGACAATGAGCATGATGGTCCGAGTGGCCTGACCTTTCCCGGGCTGTTCGGCCTGGCCTGGCGCATGCACGCGCAGCGTTACGGCACCCACCGGGCACAGGTCTCTGCCGTGGTGCGCAAGAACAAGCGCAACGGGCTGCTCAACCCGCTGGCCCAGATGGGCGCGGACCTCACCGACGAGCAGATCGCGCAAAGCGCCGCCATCTGCGACCCGCTCCAGCTCTATGACTGCTGCCCGGCCAGTGACGGTGCCGCAGCGCTGGTGCTGGTCGCACGCGAGCATGCCGGCGCCAGCCAGGCGGGCAGGCCCTTGCCAGTGGATGTCCTGGCCAGCGTGCAGACCCGTGGATCGGCGCGCATTGCAGGGCATGCCGACCTGTGTTCCTTCAGTGCCACCGTCAGTGCCGCGCAGCAGGCCTATGCCCAGGCGGGTCTGAGTGCGAAGGACGTGAACGTGGTGGAGCTGCACGACTGCTTTTCAATTGCAGAGATCATCGACAGCGAAGACCTCGGTCTGGTGCCCCGCGGCCAGGGCGGCGCGTGGGCCCTGGAAGGGCGCACCGCCTGCGACGGCAGCATCGCCATCAATCCGAGTGGTGGGCTGCTTGCCAAAGGGCATCCGGTGGGCGCTACCGGGGTGGCTCAGATCCATGAAGTGGTTCGGCAGCTGCGAGGCGAACATCCCAATCCGGTGCGCAATGCACGTATCGGCATGACCCACAATCTGGGTGGCACCGGCGTAGCCTGCACGGTGAGCCTGCTTGGGGCGCGAGGCTGATCGGATCATGACGAACTCCTTTCAGCCTTCCAGCCCGTCATCTCCGACGATGACTGCGCAAGTCTCAGCAACACCATCGCAAACGCTGACGCTGCTGCGCTGTAAAAGCTGCAATCGGCTGGACAGCCGCCAACGCGTAGTCTGTAGCGGCTGCCTGAGCGCAAGCTTGCAAGAAGAAGCCGTGCCGGGTCAGGGCGTTCTGGTCACGCTCACCACCATCCGGCGTGCCCCGACCGCCTGGCGCGACCGAGCGCCTTATCGGGTGGTGGTGGTTGATCTTGATGCCGGTGCCCGCGTCACCGGGCGACTCGCACCCGAGTGCCCGGAGCCTGAGCTCGGCACACGCCTGAGCCTGCTCAGCGTTGAGGGCCAGGACCTTGTCTTTACCTCTGAACTGATTTCGTCATGACCGACATCCGCTATGAACAGCACGGCCGCGTACGGCTGATCACGATCGACCGCCCGCAAAAGATGAACTCCCTGGACTTTGAGGCCAATGACCAACTGGTTGAGGCCTGGAAGACCTTCGATGCCGATGATGGTGCCCAGGTGGCAGTGGTGACCGGGGCCGGAGCGCAGGCCTTCTGTGCCGGTGCCGATCTCAAGACCTACACCATGGCCTTTGCGCGCCGCCCGGCACCCGAGTTTCGCGGCCGCTTTACCAATGGCCCAGGCTTTGGCGGCATTACCCGCAATCTGCACATCGACAAGCCCATTGTGGCGGCCGTCAATGGCTATGCCATCTCGGGAGGATTCGAACTCGCGCTGGCCTGCGATATCCGCTTTTGTTCACCCAATGCCGAGTTCGCGCTGCAGGACGTGAAGTGGGGCTTTCATGCCTGCGATGGCGGACTGATCCGTCTGCCCCAGATCGTCGGCATGGGCCATGCCATGGAGATCATCCTCTCTGGCGAACGGGTGGATGCCGAGCATGCCTATCGCATTGGGCTGGTCAACCGGATCGTGCCGCAGACCGAACTGCTGGATCACACCCTGCGCTATGCCGAGATGCTGGCCAGCCGCGCTCCCCTGCCCCAGCGCTTTGCCAAGGAGGTGATCCGCCGCAGCATGGGTGTGACCCTGGATGAAGGGCTGCGCATGGAATCAGCCTCCTTCCATGACATCGGCCAGACCGAAGACCTGGAAGAAGGCACGACCTCGTTCCGTGAACGCCGGCCAGCGCAATTCAAAGGGCGCTAGACCGGCCTGCTCAACAATAGGCGCTACACCCGCCCACTGAAGGGCGGTAGCGCGATGATCCTGCTCAGGCCGAGCCGCTACGAACCATCTCGCGCAGACGGAACTTCTGGATCTTGCCCGACGGCGTGGCCGGCATGGCCTGCAGCACCTCCAGCCGCTCGGGCAGGTAGGCTTTCGCGAGCTTGTGTTCAGTGAGAAAAGCGATCAGCTCCTGAAAACTCAGGCTGGCACCGGGCTTGGTGACCACCACTGCGCAGGCCCGCTCGCCGAGCCGCTCATCCGGATAGGCCACCACCGCGGCCTGAGCGATCGCCGGATGCTTGTACATCAGGGCCTCGACCTCGACCACCGGAATGTTCTCGCCGCCCCGGATGATGATGTCCTTGCTGCGCCCGCTGATGCGGATGTAACCCCGCTCGTCCAGGCGCGCCAGATCGCCGGTATCGAACCAACCCTCGGCATCGGTGCCGTTCAGGTGGGGGCGCTTGAGATAGCCGCCAAAGTTAGAGCAGCCCCGGACCAACAGGCGGCCCGAGCTGCCTCGGGGCAGCTCAGCACCTTGTTCGTCGACCACCTTGACCTGCATGCCTGGCAGCGGGTGACCGTCGGTGTTGATCGCGCGCTCATCCTCATCATCGAGTTCGATGAGGGTACAGGCGCCGTTTTCGGACATGCCCCAAGCCGAGACGATCTTCGTGCCCAACACGCTGCGGGCCTGTTCCACCAGAGGACCAGGAATAGGCGCACCGGCGCAAAGGAAGGTGCGCAACGTGGGCACGGCCTGACTGCTCTCGCTCACCGTACGCGCCAGATCGGTCAGAAAGGGCGTGGAGGCCATGGTGAAGCTCACGCCCTGCTCGCGGATCAGCTCGATAGCCTTGCGTGGCTCCCAGATGTCTTGCAGCACGGCACGTGCGCGCAGCATGACCGGCATGAGCAGGCCGTACATGAAGCCGGTCTGATGGGCCATGGGTGAGGCCATCAGGACCACATCCT
>JBEELY010000462.1:0-6300 GCA_041167925.1 Pseudomonadota bacterium
GCGGTCGGTACCAGCCCGGCCTGGGCCGAGTATCGCCAATACAGAAGCAGATAGCCCAGGTGCATGGGCATCTGCAGCAGCGCCGCACTGGATCCCATGTCGTTCGCACTGATCCCGGCGAGCTGCGCACCCAGCACGGTGCCCACGGCGAGCGCTCCCCAGGGCACGAGGGTCTGGCTGTACAGGCCAAGCAGCAGCAAAGGCATGCCGGTCATCCCCAGGCGCTGCAGGTGCACCAGCAGAATCAGATAGCCCACCCCGAAGCCCGTGACCGCCTCGACAAAGGGTCCGAGCGCAAAGCAGCTGACCCACAGGGTGCGTCGATCCAGAGGCACAGACGCGGCAGCGCCCTGCCGGGTTGCGGCCGGCCAGGTCTGCAGGCAGCGCGCAAAAAAGAGCCCGGCAAGAATCACCACAACCACCCGCAAGGCCATCCAGGCGCCGATGGCGCCCTCGCCCCACCAGGCCGACGGGGGCAGACTGTCGGTGAACGCACCGAGCGCGAGCGTGAGCACAAGCGCAATGCTGCCAGCCTGTAGCGTGCTTGCCCGTCCGCTGCCCAACAGCACCAGCACTGCAAGCAGCGGAAGCAGGGCCGCGAAGGTCACGGTCCCAGCAGCCAGTCGCGCATGACCTGGGGAATGGGGGCCGGGCGCCGGGTCTGTCGATCGATCAGCACGCAGATGGCCTCGGCCCGCGCCGCCAGACCTCGAGGGCCGACCAGATGCTGCTCGAAGGTCATCGAACTGGTACCGACCCGAGTCACGTTCGTGCCCACACGGACCTGTCCCGGATAAAACAACTCCTGCAGGTAGTCGATGGTGACCCGGGCGACCACGATGGCATGGCTGCGCCGGATTTCACCGATCTGAGGCGCATCAAGGATCTCGATGCGGCCCGCCTCGAAGAAGCTGCCCATCACGGCATTGTTGATGTGGCCCTGCCGGTCGGTATCGGCGTTGCGCAGTTTTTCGTCACACCAGAAACGGCAGATCGGCTCGGCACGATTCGCGCTCGCGTTTCGGTTCGCAGATTCCGCAGGATTGTCGGAGTTAGCAGAAGCATTCATGAGGGCAGTGTTCCGGAGTCGAGCAGTTGCGTCGCCCAGTCGCGCAGGATGCGCTTCTGGATCTTCACGCCGTTGGGTCCGTTGATGACGGGGAACTCGGCGAGCGCAACCATGCGGGCCGGCACCTTGTACGATGCAATGCGCTCACGGCAGAGCGCCAGCAAGACTTCTTCCGATGGCAGTGAGGCCAGGTCGGCCTCGGGCGCTGGAATGATGAAACCCACTGCGACATCCCCAACACCGGGGCGCTGCACGCCCACCACCTGCGCCCCGCCCACCCCCGCGGCGAGCATGAGCACCGACTCGATCTCGGACGGGTTCACGAGGTAGCCCCGCAAACGCAGGCTGTCGCCCATGCGAGCCAGATAGGTGTATCCCCACTCGCGTCGTTGACCCAGATCGCCCGAGCGGAACCAGCCATCGGGCGTGAAGGCCTTCGCGGTGGCTTCAGGATTGTTGAGGTACTGGGCAAGCACATTGGGCCCGCGCAACTGAATCTCGCCGGTCGCCTCCATTGCAACCGGTTCATGGGTCTGCGGATCGGCCACCCTCACTTCAATGTCGGGATGAATCACCCGCCCGCCCGCCAGCGCACGTACGGAAGCGGGCGCATTCCAGTCGGCCAGCGACATCAGCGAGAAGACCTCGGACATGCCGTAGGTGCCTGAAAAGCGTGCGCCCAGGGCGTCGGCACGTTCGATCACCGGGCCGATCAATCCGGCAAAGTCGGCCAGAGCCCCGCGGCGCAGGCTGCCCAGTTCGGCGCCAGGCAAGCTCATCAGTTCATCGAGCATGCCGTCGGACCCCACGAAATGCGTGACGCTGTGCTCGCGGATAGCCCGGGCGGCAGGCTCGGGCTCGAAGACCTGATGCAACACCAGCAGGCCGCCCACCGACAGGGGGGCAAGCGCGGCCATGAAACCGAACACGCCAAATAGCGGCAAAGTACACAGAAAGACATCCTGCGCACCGATCTCAAGGCCCTGCGCCACCTGGGCCGCATGGACGGGCGTGCTGCGATGGTCATGCGCCGCAAGCTTGGGCGCGCCCGTGGTGCCCGAGGTACTGAAGCACACCAGCAGGTCCTGGCCGCAGCCCAGCTGCGCGGGCGCATCGTCCGCCCGGGCCCGCTCATGCGAGAAGAAATCGTCCGGGTCCTCAAGCACCAGGTGCAGCTCAAGGTCGGGCACCTCAGTCCGCAGCCCCTGGGCGATCGCGGCATAGTCCTGGCCCAGAAAGACAGCCGGCGTGACCAGGGCGCGCGCGCGCGACACCTTGAGCAGATGCAGCACCTCGGGCGCCTTGTAGCGCGTGCTGATCGGTACGATCAAGAGGCCCAGCCGCGCGGCCGCAAAGAGCAGCTGCAGCCACGCGGGTCCATTGGGCAGCCACAGGGCCAGAGCATCGCCTCGACGCAAGCCGAGTGCATGCAATGCAGCCGCCGCCGCGCAGGCCTGGATCCGCAATTGCCCGCGGGTCAGGGTCTGGCCCTTGAAGCAGACCGCAGGCCGCTCATCCTGGCCTGCGAGCAGGTCCTCAAGACAGACCGGTGCCAGCGGATTGCCGCTGGGCACCAGGGGCTCGGTGCCCTGGTTCATGAGCGGCTCCTACCAGTTCGCGGGCATGTCATGGGTGGAGGTGACCAGCGATGGCATGGACGCCATGCGCTTGCTCAGCCACCAGCCGGTGGCCGGCGGGGTGAGGGTAAAAGCATTGGGCACACCAAGCTTGAGGGCAGCATCGAGCGCCCAGTTGGGGTTGTGCTGCATTTCGCGAGCCAGCGCGATCAGGTCGGCACGCCCCTCCTGAAGAATGCGTTCGGCCTGCGCGGCATGCACGATCAGACCGACCGCCATGGTCTGCACTTGCGCATCCCGCTTGAGCGCTTCGGCAAAGGGCACCTGGTAGCTATAACCCAGAGGTGCACTGCTGACCGGGCGGGCCAGAATGCCGCCCGCGCTGCAGTCGATGACATCCACCCCGCAGGCTTTGAGTTCACGCGCCAGAACAATGCTGTCCGCGGGACCCCAGCCGGCATCGTCATCCACCGACAGGCGCATGAAAAGCGGCTTGTGGGCGGGCCAGGCGGCCCGCACGCACTCGGCCACCTCGAGCGCAAAGCGACGGCGATTCGCCTCGCTGCCCCCATAGACATCGGTACGCTGATTGGCCTGGGGCGACAGAAACTCATGCACCAGGAAACCATGGGCGCCGTGGATTTCTACCGTGTCGAAGCCCGCTGCGTCGGCGCGCGCGGCCGCCTTGCCGAAGGCCTCGACCACCTCCCTCACTTCGACGGTCGACAGGGCACGTGGCACCGGCGAATTTGCATCAGCCGCCAGTGCACTGGGCGCCACCAGTTCCCAGGCCTCCCAGTCGCTCACCCCGCAGTCCGGCCCCAGGGGTTTACTGCCCTCCCAGGGGCGGCCGGTACGGGCCTTGCGGCCCGAGTGGCCGAGCTGAATGCCTGCCGCCGCGCCACAGTCGTGGATGAACTGGACGATGCGTGCCAGCGGCGCGATGAATTCATCCTTCCATAGACCCAGATCCCCCAGGGTGCCGCAGCCGCGGCGCTCGACCTTGGTGGACTCCATCATGACCAGTCCAGCGCCGCCGGCGGCATAGCGACCTGCGTTGACAAGATGCCAGTCGGTGGGAAAACCCTCGCTTGCAGCGTACTGGTGCATGGGCGCAACGACCACGCGGTTGCGCAGGCGAAGCTCGCGCAGCTGCATGGGGGTGAACAGCATGGGAAGGTCAGACATGGGGTCTCCGGCCCGTGTTGAGGGCACTGTGAATTGGAATCAAATGCCTCCCGAGCGCCGATGCAGAAGCGGCGAGCGCTAAGAGCTTCAGGAACGATGCTAGCTGAAACCGGCCGTCTGGGCCGGCTTGCAACTCCGGATTCAGGCCGGCGCGGCCACGGCGAGGAAGCGCTGCAGCACCTGCAGCGTAGCCTCGTGCTGTTCCTGCTGTACCCAATGGCCGGCGCCCTCCAGCAGCGCGCACTCGAGCATCCGGGTGCACTGGATGTTGCGCATGCGATCGAACTCTCCAGGACGCTGGTGAATGCCCCAATCCATGGCCCCGGCGATATAGGCCGAGGGAATGGTGATCCGGCGCCCGGCCCAGGTCTGATGCTCGGCCACAAAACGCCCCGAGGTGTTGCAGCGATACCAGTGCAGGCCGCCCTGAAAGCCGGTGCGGGCGTATTCGGCTGCATAGACCGCGAGGTCGGCCTCGGGCAGCCATTGACAGGCCTGCACCTGTTCAGGCGAGGGCATGTGCGGCGCAACGGTCTGCGGCATGGTCTGGCCGGCATCCATCACATAGTAGGTCGGCAGACGGGCCAGCGACTCGGCATCCCAGGCGGGCAGTGGATAGGGCCGCTCGCCCCCTGCGTCCGCGCTTTTCACGTGATAGTAGGCGCGCAAGAAATCGCTCAGCCCCTGCGGCGCCTGCAACATGTGCGCATTGGCCTCGGGCGTGGCGTAATACCACTGGTAGTGTCTTCGTGGCCGGGGCAGCGTGCGCATGGCCTCGTGCACATCGACCCCAGGTCGGGCATCAGCCCCGGCGGGCAGGGGTGGCGGCCCGCCAAAGGGCGCGCTCATGAGCACCACCGAGCGGAACAGCTCGGGCCGCAGGGTGGCGCACCAGGCCGCCAGCGGCGAGCCAAAGTCGTGGCCGATGACCGAGGCCACCTCTTTGTGACCCAGGGCATGCATCAGTCCGATCACGTCGCGCACCAGATTGAGCATGCGAAAGTCGCTCAGTTCGGCGTCGTAGCGATCATCCCACCCCGTGGTGCGGCCATAGCCGCGCAGGTCAGGGGCAATCACGCGATAACCTGCCTCAGCCAGACCAGGCATGAGGTAGCGCCAGCTGAAGGCCAGCTCCGGAAACCCATGCAGGAGCAGCAGCAAGGGCCGATCCGGCTGATCGGACCCCGCCTCGAGCACATGCATGCGCATGCCCTGAATGCCCTCGATGAAGCGGCTGCGTACGCCCTCGGGAAGACGCGCCAGCAACAGGTCATTTGCGGGCTGCATCAGGCCTCTATCCGCAGCCCGGTGGCGGCATCAAAGGCATGCAGGTGTTGGGCCGCTGCGCTCACCGTCCAGACGCTGCCCGGCGCAGGCGCCGGATCCTGGGCATCGATGCGCACCACCAGCGCATGCTCGCCAAGACGCCCATGGACCAGCCGCTCGGCGCCCAGCATTTCCACCAGATCCACGCGCATGGGCCAACCCTGGGCTGCGGGCTTCAGATGCTCCGGGCGCACGCCCAGAATCAGCTCGCCATCGCGGATCAATGGCTGCTCGATCGACAGCGTGATGCCCTCGGCCTGCAGCGCGGCGCCACGCGCCTGGACCTTGATCAGGTTCATCGGCGGCGAGCCGATGAAGCCCGCCACGAACAAGGTGCGAGGCTTTTGGTACACATGCTCGGGCGTGCCGATTTGCTCGACCACCCCCTGGTTCATGACGATCATGCGCTGGGCAAGGGTCATGGCCTCGACTTGATCATGCGTCACGAACAGCGACGTTATGCCAAGCTCAGCATGCAGCTTTTGAATCTCGAGACGGGTCTGCACCCGCAGCTTGGCATCAAGATTGGACAGAGGTTCGTCAAACAGGAACACCTGCGGCTGGCGCACGATGGCCCGGCCCATCGCGACCCGCTGGCGCTGACCGCCCGAGAGCTGGCGCGGCTTACGCTCAAGGTAGCTACCGATCTCCAGAATGCCCGCCGCCTTGCGCACCCGGGCCTCGATCTCGTCGCGGGGCACGCGCGCAATCTTCAGACCGTAGGCCATGTTGTCGAAGACCGTCATGTGCGGATAGAGCGCGTAGTTCTGAAAGACCATGGCGATATCGCGATCCGCCGGCTCGACATCATTGACCACCCTGTCACCGATCAGGATCTGGCCGGCCGAGATCTCTTCCAGCCCTGCCACCATGCGCAGCAGGGTGCTCTTACCGCAGCCCGAAGGCCCCACGATCACGATGAACTCGCCATCGGCAATCTCGGCACTCACGCCATGAATGGCGCGCACGTTGGTACGTCCGACCCGGTAGTCCTTGATGACATCGCGAAAACTCAGGGCGCTCATCGCGCTGCCCTCATCACGGGCGCGCAGGGGCGCCGAACGATTTGCTTCATGAGGCTCACTTTTCGGTCTCGACCAGGCCCTTGACGAACCACTTCTGCATGCCCAACACGATGAG
>JBEELY010000175.1:0-15641 GCA_041167925.1 Pseudomonadota bacterium
CCCAGGCCATCGGCAAGGCGGATGCGGCGGCCGCGCCCGCGGCAGGGGATCATGCAGCCGACGTGCTGCGCGCCCTGTTGGCGCTGGGTTACTCGGAGCGCGAAGCCGCGCTCGCGGCACGCCAGGTGCCCGCAGGCACCTCGGTGTCCGATGGCATCCGGCTGGCCCTCAAGCAGCTCGCTCGGGCCTGAGGTGTTCCATGCCTGGCATTTTCAGCCCTACTCCTGATCCGCTCACCAGTCGCCCATGATCGAACACGACCGGCTGATCGCCCCGGCTGCAGCCTCTGCATCGGAAGAGGCGCTCGAGCGCGCCCTGCGCCCCAAGGCGTTGGCCGATTACGTCGGCCAGCCCAGAGTGCGGGAGCAGCTCGAAATTTTCGTGACTGCCGCGAGCAAACGCAGCGAGGCACTCGATCATCTCTTGCTGTTCGGGCCGCCCGGCCTGGGCAAGACCACCCTGGCCCATATCGTCGCGGCCGAAATGGGTGTGAACCTGCGCCAGACCTCCGGACCGGTGCTTGAGCGCCCGGGAGATCTGGCCGCCCTGCTCACCAATCTCGAAAAAAACGATGTGCTCTTCATCGACGAGATTCACCGGCTGAGCCCGGTCGTCGAAGAGATTCTTTACCCTGCCCTCGAAGACTTCCAGATCGACATCATGATCGGCGAGGGGCCGGCAGCGCGCTCCATCAAGCTCGATCTGCAGCCCTTCACCCTGGTGGGTGCCACCACGCGCGCAGGCATGCTGACCAACCCGCTGCGCGATCGCTTTGGCATCGTGGCGCGACTCGAGTTCTATGACGTGGCCGACCTCACGCGCATCGTGACCCGCTCGGCCGGTCTGCTGCAGGCGCCCATCGATGCGGGCGGCGCCCGCGAGATCGCGCGCCGGGCCCGCGGTACGCCCCGCATCGCCAACCGGCTGCTGCGTCGCGTGCGGGATTACGCCGAGGTCAAGGCCTCAGGTCACATTGATGCCGCCGTTGCCGACGCGGCACTCACCATGCTCGATGTTGATCCCATCGGCCTGGACACCATGGACAGGCGCCTGCTCGAGGCCATCATCCACAAGTTTTCGGGTGGGCCTGTGGGCGTCGACAATCTGGCGGCCGCCATCGGCGAAGAACGCGAAACCATCGAAGACGTGCTCGAACCCTACCTGATCCAGCAGGGCTTTTTGCAGCGCACACCCCGTGGGCGGATTGCCAGCGCGGCGGCCTGGCGTCACTTTGGACTGGCCGCGCCCACGCAGGCCGGCTCGGGCCCGCTCTTTGATGAAACCTGACATGCGCGAGTCCGTCGATCCCCGTGAATTCGTGCTGCGTCTGGTCGAGGCCACGCCGCGCACCTGGGTCACCACCCTGCTGGTCGCGCTGAATGTCGGTGTGTGGGGACTCAACCTGCTTGATGGCCTGTCGCCGCTGTCGCCTCAGCCCCAGCAGCTGCTGCAATGGGGCGGCAACTTCCTGCCTGCCACACTCGAGCAGCCCTGGCGTCTGGCCAGCGCCATGTTTTTGCATGGCGGCATCATTCACCTGGGCTTCAATATGTGGGCCTTGTGGGATACCGGCCGTCTGGCCGAACGTTTTTACGGCAATACCCAGATGCTTGTGATCTACCTGGTGGCCGGTGTGGCGGGCTCCATGGCGAGCCTCTTTTTTGCGGCCAGCCGATCGGTCTCAATCGGCGCCTCGGGCGCCATCTTCGGGGTGGTGGGCTGCCTGCTCGCCGCGATCTTCACCAAGTCCAACAAACTGCCCGCTGAGCTCGTGCGCTCCATGCGCTCCTCCATGCTCGGCTTTGTCGGCTATTCCCTGATCATGGGCTTTGTGGTGGGATTCATCGACAATGCGGCCCATCTTGGCGGGCTCGCTGCAGGACTGTTCATGGGCATCGTCCTGGCAGAGAAATTCGATGCCGATGAATTCCGTCGCCAGGCACCCGTGCGCTTCGTGGCTGCACTGGGGATTGCGCTTGGCCTGCTGGGGCTGGCCTGGTCCTGGCTCAGCTGATCTCACTGCTACACAGAGGAAATCCTCGCCTTGAACCACGACATGTCGATCCTCTCGCTGGTACTCAATGCCAGCCTGTTGGTGCAAGCCGTCATGGCGGGTCTGGTCGCCATTTCGATTGCGTCCTGGACCATCATTTTCCGCAAGCTCTTTCAGATCAGGGCTGCACGTGCAGCCACCAACGCCTTCGAGGCCGAATTCTGGAAAGGTACGGAACTCAACGCCCTGCTCGAGCGTGTGAGCAGCCAGCGCGGCCATCAGGGACCGCTCGCTCGCATCTTCGAAGCAGGCATGCGCGAAGCCATGAAGATGCGCCAGCAGCGGCCCACCGATCCAGGCGCCCTGCTCGAAGCCGCGCGACGTGCCATGCGGGCAAGCTACCAACGCGAAATGGACGACCTTGAGTCGCAACTGGCCTTTCTGGCCTCTGCCGGTTCGGTCAGCCCCTATGTCGGACTGTTCGGCACGGTGTGGGGCATCATGAACTCCTTCCGGGGTCTGGCCAATGTCAAGCAGGCCACGCTGGCAGCAGTGGCCCCTGGCATCGCAGAGGCGCTGGTGGCCACCGCAATCGGGCTGTTCGCAGCCATTCCGGCGGTGGTGGCCTACAACCGCTTTTCCTACGACATCGAACGTCTGTCCAACCGCTTCGAGACCTTCATGGAAGAGTTCTCGAACATCCTGCAGCGCCAGGGGCGCTGAGCGGAGCGCTGCAGATGCCCTCCGTTTCCTCAGGGCGCGGCCGCCGACGCCGTCCGGTCAGTGACATCAATGTCGTGCCCTACATCGACGTGATGCTGGTGCTGCTGGTGATCTTCATGGTCACTGCACCGATGCTGCCGCCGGGCCAGATCGATGTGCCCAGTGCAGGCCAGAGCAATACCGCGCCCGAGTCTCTCGTGGAAATCCGACTGCAGCCCGGGGGCGAGATGCGCATGGTCACGCGCAACATGCCGCGTCAATTCGATCGGGCCGTGGGCAAGCGCGACCTCGCCCCTGTGCTTCGTGAACTCGGCGATCCTGGCACGCTGGCCGTTCTGATCGCTGCCGATCAGAAGATTCCCTATGGCGAAGTGGTCGAGGTCATGAATGCCGTACGGGCCGCCGGAGCCACCCGGGTCGGGCTCATGGTCAAAGGGCCCGGCAGTTGAACCCAACCGCCCCGCCGGTGTCGCAGCAACCGCCACGCCCGCCGCGGCCGCCCGGACGAACCCGCGCCCTGGTGCTGGCCATCCTGATGCATCTGTTGCTTTTGGCGCTGCTGTTTGTCGGGCTGAACTGGCAGACCAGGCCAGACGATGTGGTTCAGGCGGAACTCTGGGTGCCCCCCTCCAGTTCAGCCCCGGTGCCGCCGCCCGAACCCCCTCGTCCTGAACCGCTGCCCGAACCGCTGCCCGTGCCTCGCCCGGAGCCGATCGAGCCACCTGCGCCTGTACCTCCCCCGAAGCCCGCGCCCAAGGCCGATCTCGAGCCTGCCCCCGACATCAAGGCCGAGCAGCGCCGCAAGGAGCAGGAACGCCGCGAGGCTGAAAAGCGTGAGGCCGAGAAGAAAGCGGCCGAGCGCAAGGAACGCGAACGGCGGGAGAACGAACGCAAGGAGGCCGAGCGTAAGGAGGTCGAACGCAAAGACGCCGAAAAGAAAGCTGCAGAGAAAAAAGCAGCTGAAAAACGCGAGGCCGAAAAGAAAGAAGCAGACCGAAAGGAGGCTGCGCGCAAGGAAGCCGAGCGCAGGGCGGCCGATCAAAAACGCGAGGCAGAGCGCAAAGCGGCTGAAGACCAGAAGCAAAAAGCAGCAGACGCGGCTGAAGCACGGCGTGCCGAAGACGTCAGGCGCATGCAGCAGCAGGCCGGCACTGCGGGCATGGCGGCCGACCGGGCGAGCCCGGGCGCGGCCAGCGGCGCCCTGGCAGGGGGGCGTGGCGATGGCGGCTATGCCGGCAAGGTCGCAGCGGCCATCCGGACCAACACCACCTTCCAGATTCCGGCCGATCTTGAAGGCAATCCAAAGGCTGTCTTCACCGTGCAACTCAAACCCGACTGCACGCTGGTCAACGTACGGCTGCGCCGCACCAGCGGCGTACCGGCCTGGGACTCTGCAGCCGAACGGGGCATCACCCGCACCGATCCCTTCCCGCGACCGTCGGAGGGGGTCTGCCCTGCCGAGATCGAGATCACGCGCGGCCCGCGGGATGCACCGACATCAAGACCCTGATCCCCACGGATACTGACGGGACTCACCGCCCCTCCAGGAGCCAGACCTATAATTCAGGCTTACGACCTTTGGGCATCATGCAAGATCGATTGAAGTTTCCGGCTAGGCGTCGCGCCATTGGCGCTGGGCTCGGCCACGGGCTGCTCGGTATGGCTCCGACAGGCTCGCTGGGCGGCACGGCCCTCGGGCTCGCACCGCTGTTCGCATCGGGCATCACCCATGCCCAGATGCGTATCGATGTGTCCGGCGTGGGTGCCACCCAGCTGCCTGTTGCCATTGCGGGCTTTGCCGGTACCGAAGGCCTGCCCCATGATGTCGCGGCTGTCATTCGTAGCGACCTGGAGCGGATTGGCGCCTT
This sequence comes from Pseudomonadota bacterium, assembly GCA_041167925.1. Taxonomy (GTDB): domain Bacteria; phylum Pseudomonadota; class Gammaproteobacteria; order Burkholderiales; family Burkholderiaceae_E; genus UBA4615. Next base: position 4,585 of record JBEELY010000175.1, read on the forward strand.
CCGCGTCATCAGCCAGCCGGCGCAGTCCGAACAGATGCCCGTCGACTTTGCGGCCCAGAGGGCTCGGGGCGCAGAGGCCTTCGTCGCGGGCTCGGTCACCCGCCAGGCCGATGGTCGATTCGACGTGCGCTATCGGCTGCATGATGTGGTCAAACAGGCTGCGCTGGCCGGCGAATCGGTCTTGGCAAGCCCAGCTGATCTGCGGCTTGCTGCACACAAGATCGCCGACGCGATCTACCAGCGCCTGACTGGCGAGCGCGGCATTTTTGCCACCCGCATTGCCTTCGTCAGCCGTCAGGCAGGCCGCTACCGTCTGAATGTGGCCGACTGGGATGGCGAGAACATCGTGTCTCCCCTGACCTCACCCGAACCCATCATTTCCCCGACCTGGTCGCCAGATGGCACACGACTGGCCTATGTGTCCTTCGAAGACCGCAAACCGGTGGTCTATGTGCATCATCTGGCGAGCGGTCAGCGGCGCGCCGTGGCCAACTTCAAGGGCAGCAACAGCGCGCCCGCCTGGTCTCCCGATGGCAACACCCTGGCCGTCGCTCTCACTCTGGATGGCCTGTCGCAGATTTATCTCATCAATGCCGCTGACGGCAGCAGTCCGCGCAGGCTGACCACTTCAAGCTCGATCGATACCGAGCCGGTCTTTGCAGCCGATGGCCGCACCCTCTACTTCACCTCCGACCGCGGCGGCGCTCCGCAGATCTATCGCACCTTGGTCTCGGGTGGCGAGACCGCGCGCGTCACGTTCGGGGCTCCGTACAACACCAGCCCCAGAGTCAGCCCGGATGGCAGGTTGCTGGCCTTCATCACCCGGCGCGGTGGTTATTTTGTGGGGCTCAAGGATCTCGGTACCGGCAACGAAACCGTCCTGACCGACGGCGGCCAGGAAGAGGCGCCCAGTTTTGCTCCCAATGGTCAGTGGATCATGTACGCGACCCGTGCAGGCGGACGCGAAAGCCTCATGGCGGTCTCCATTGATGGACGTATCCGGCAGCGTCTGACCAATACCTTGGGCGATATTCGCGAACCCGCCTGGGGGCCCTTCCCCCGCTGAGGCTGCTTCTCACGGTCCCTGGATTCGCAACGCTCGCCGATCACCTTCGCCGCTATTCACTTTCTCGACCTTTCACCTCATTTCGTAGCCCATCTCCTTTTCCTCTGCCCCGTCCGAACCGATTCTGCATTCAGGAACTCCCATGAAAAAAAACGGCACCCTCCTTCGTCTTGCTGCGGTCTGCACTGCCCTGCTCCTCACGGCCTGCGCCCAGCAGGTCAAGCTTGATGACACCGCAGCGCCAGTCGACGCACGCACCGGCGCCGCAGCCGGCGGTGCTGGCACTGGCGCCAGTGCCAGCGGCATCGGCGCTGGCGGCACCGCGGGCGCCGGACTCGGCAGCGAGCGGCCGGTCGCGCAGATCAATGTCGATCCGCTCAATGACCCCAACAGCCCGCTGGCCAAGCGCAGCATCTACTTCGATTTCGACAGCTTCGTCATTCGCGACGACTTCCGCAGCACGGTCGAGGCCCATGCCCGATACCTGCAGGCCAATCGCAACCGCAAGGTCATCATCCAGGGCAATACCGATGAGCGGGGCAGCCGCGAGTACAACCTCGCACTCGGCCAGAAGCGTGCCGAGGCAGTGCGCCGGGCCCTCAACACTCTGGGCGTCTCCGACAGCCAGATCGAGGCAGTCAGTCTCGGTGAAGAAAAGCCGCGGGGTACTGGTGCAGACGAATCAGCCTGGGCTGAAAACCGTCGTGCCGACCTGGTCTACCAGTAAGCCGCAAGCTGACCGTCCTTGGTGACCCTGTTGATGGACCTCTTCCGATTGGCCCACCTTGCACGTTCATGTCGCCCCGAACGGGCGCGCGCTCGGGCGCTCGCAGCAACGCTGCTGATGTCTCTGATGACGGCGCTGCCGACGGCTCTGCTGCCAGCGTCCGCGTCCGCGCAGATCCTCTCCGACGGTGATGCCCGACGGGCTATCCTGGATCTGCGCGCCCGGGTTGACGAATGGCAGCGGGAGGTCAACCTGCGTATCGAGGGCCTGGTCGAACGTCTCGAGCGCCTCGAACAGGCCATGCCCCGGGGTCAGCTTGATCTGCAGAACCAGGTACAAAGCCTGCGCCAGGAGATCGCCCAGCTTCGCGGACAACTCGAACTACAGGCCAATGACCTGCAAGGCGTACAGCGTCGCCAGAAGGAGTTCGTCTCCGAGGTGGATGGTCGCATCAAGCGTTTCGAGCCGGTCACGGTCACCATCGACGGCAAGAGCGCCACCGTCGAAGTCAGCGAACGGCGGGCCTTCGAGGCGGCTCTGGCCACCTTCCGGGCGGGCGACTTCAAGGGTGCGCTCACAGCCTTTCAGGCCTTCGGGTCCCAGCATCCACAAAGCGCCTACGCTGCCTCGACCCAGTACTGGATCGGGAGTTCCCACTACGCGCTGAAGGACGGCAAAGCCGCACTGGCGGCACTCGAGGCCTTTGTGCGTCGACATGACGACCATCCCAGAGCTCCGGAAGCGCTTCTGATCATCGGCACGGTCCATGCTGACCAGGGCGAGCGCAAGGAAGCCGCCGAGGCCTGGAAGCGCGTATTGCAACAGTATCCCGACAGCCCGGCGGCGGCTCCCGCCCGTGATCGGCTGGCTGCGCTTGCCGCCACACCTGCGGAGCCAGCGCGCCCAGCCCCATCGCCTGCACCCTCACCGGCCCCCGCACCTGCAACACGCCCCGCGCCGCGGCGTTAAGCCCTGATCGCGCTGAGTCGACCATGGATCAACCATGAGCGAAGCCGAAGTCGCCCAGCTTCAGATGACGGTGCTGATCGCCGGCTTCCTTGTGGGCCTGGCGCTGGCCTGGGTCATGAGTGCGAGCGATTTCTGCACCATGGGCTCGGTCGCCGACATCATCAACTTCAATGACTGGACCCGCATGCGCATGTGGGTTCTCGCCATCGCGGTGGCCATCGCCGGGACGCAGGCGCTGGCTGCAGCGGGTCTGATCGATCTTTCAAAAAGCCACTACCTGGCACCACGGCTGCTGGCCCTTTCCAACGCGGTCGGGGGTCTGATGTTCGGCTTCGGCATGGTGCTCGCCTCGGGCTGCGGATCGCGCACCCTGATCCGGGCCGGTGCAGGCAACCTCAAGGCCTGGGTGGTCCTGATCGTGATGGCAGTGACGGCCCTCATGACCCTGCGCGGCCTGTTTGCGGTCATGCGGGTGCAAAGCCTGGACGCGGTGGCCTTTACATTGCCAACCTCCCAGGACCTGCCCAGCCTGATCGCTGCATCGTTGTCACTGGAGAGCACCACCCTGCGTTGGGTGATGGGCACCACGGCGGCGCTGATGCTTGCGCTCTGGTCTCTCCGTGCAGCGCCCATGCGTCAAACCCGACCTGTCCTGGGCGGGATCGGCGTCGGGTTGCTGGTGGTGGCACTGTGGTGGGTGGCCGGACATCTCGCCTACATTGAAGAAGACCCGGTCACCCTCGAGGCCCGGTTTCTGGGCTCGCCCGGCAATCGCCTGGAAGCGCTGAGCTTTGTGGCCCCCGTCGCCACCTCGCTCGAGTTGCTCACCTACTGGAGCGATGCAAGCCGCGGATTGAGCCTGGGCATCAGTACCGTGATCGGCATGCTGTGCGGATCGCTGTTGCATGCGCTACTGACCCGCCGCTTTCGCTGGGAGGGCTTTGCCGGCGTTCAGGACACGGCATGGCACCTCACCGGCGCCGTGCTGATGGGTGCCGGCGGCGTACTTGCGCTGGGTTGCACGGTCGGACAGGGGCTGAGCGGGGTCTCCACCCTGGCCATGGGCTCCTTCATCAGCCTGGCCGGCCTGATCGGGGGTGCTGCACTTGCTCTTCGTTACCAAGCCTCGCGGCTTGGCATTTGACTGAGCACAGGGTCAAGTCATAGAATAGAGGGCTTCGGGTCGTTAGCTCAGCTGGTAGAGCAGCGGACTTTTAATCCGTTGGTCGCAGGTTCGAATCCCGCACGGCCTACCAAGTTTTTTCAGTATCAAGCAAGCCAAAAAGGGTCAGTCCTGTCGCAGGGGCTGGCCCTTTTTAGCTTTACTGCCGTCTTTTTGCTTGCCAGCCCTGCACACAGCACGCAGCCTTGCCCTTGTTCACCCAAACTACCGTCTGAGGCCCACTCCATGACAACCATGACCGACGCCCAGCGCGCTGCCCGAGAAGAAGCCTTCAGCCTGCCGATCGATCAGGTCGACCCGGCCAAACCCATGCTGTTCTTTCATGACACAGTAGGGCATTACTTCGAACGCCTGCGCCGTGACGACCCGGTGCATCGGGTGGAAAGTGAGCTGTTCGGGCCTTACTGGTCGATCACCCGATACAAGGACATCATGACGGTGGACACCCAGCATCAGGTGTTCTCCTCCGACTGGACCCAGGGTGGCATCACGATCGGCGATCAGCCGGTCAATGAGCGTCTTCAAATGTTTATCGCCATGGACCCGCCGCGACACGACGAGCAGCGCAAGGCGGTGAGCCCCATCGTGGCCCCTGGCAATCTGGCGAATATGGAATCGCTCATTCGCGAGCGCACCAGCGAGGTCCTCGACAGCCTGCCCCGCAACGAACCCTTCGACTGGGTGCAGCGGGTTTCGATCGAACTCACCACACTGATGCTGGCCACGCTCTTCGATTTTCCGCTCGAAGAACGGCGCAAGCTCACCCGCTGGTCCGATGTGGCCACGGCCAATCCCAATATCGATACCAGCGTGGTGCAAAGCTTTGAGCAACGCACCCAGGAACTCGGCGAAATGTTCCAGTACTTCACGCGGCTCTGGAACGAGCGCGTGAATGCACCGCAACGCAACGACCTGATCTCCATGCTCGCGCACGGCCCGGCCACTCGGTCCATGACGCCGCTGGAGTACATGGGCAACACGGTGCTGCTGATTGTGGGTGGCAACGACACCACCCGCAATTCCATGAGTGGCGGGCTGCATGCCCTGGCCCGAGATCCACAGCAGTGGGACAAGCTGCGCGCCAATCCGGCGCTGGTGGAATCCATGGTGCCCGAGATCATTCGCTGGCAAACGCCGCTCGCCCACATGCGCCGCACGGCATTGACCGACTACGAGTTGGGCGGCAAGACCATCCGCAAGGGCGACAAGGTGGTGATGTGGTTCCTGTCGGGCAACCGGGATGAGTCCGCCATCGAACGGGCCGATCAATTCATCATCGACCGCGCTCGGCCCCGGCAGCATCTGTCCTTCGGATTTGGCATCCACCGCTGCGTCGGTAATCGCCTGGCCGAGCTGCAGCTCAAGATCCTCTGGCAGGAAATCCTCAAGCGATTCCCGGTCATCGAGATCATGGAAGAGCCGGTGCGGGTGAAATCCACCTTCGTGCGCGGCATCTCGAAGCTGATGGTGCGCATCCCGGGCTGATACCCTATGCCTCATGACGCACGACGCCCCTCCCGCCTCCGTCCACGCGATCGAGATTCATCCCGACCAGGGAGAGATCGGCCGTGCGCTGGCATGGCTCGAGACCCAGGCCGAGGCCGCAGAACTACCGATGCGCGCCATGTTCGCACTCAATCTGGGGCTCGACGAAACCCTGGCCAACATCGTGATGCACGGCTTTCGCGAACCGGCCCCCAGTGATCAGGCTTCGTCCGGGAGCCCAACAGAGCAGCTGCGTGACCTGGCCACGGGTGCCCCCATCGTGCACATCGAATGCAGCAGCGATGAAGAAGCATTCGACCTCACCGTGAGGGACAACGGCAAGCCTTTCGATCCCACGGCCCAGGCCTCGGCAGAACTCGCAGAATCCCTTGAAGAAGCCACCCTGGGAGGTCATGGCTTGCGGCTGATGCGCCACTTCCTGCACCACCTGCACTATGAGCGGATCCAGGGCTGGAATGTGTTGCGCATGCGGATGCTGCGCAAGGAAGCGCCCGAGTCAGTCTGAACCTCGGATTGGGGGCCAGCGGCCAGGAACAGCCTGCTGGCAGCCGCGGATGTGCATCAGATCAATGAGGCACGATCAGCAGCGCGGCCACGCCGAGCACCATGAGCGCAATCCCCCAGACCTCTCTTGCGGACTCGCGCTGGGCAAAGAGCCTGCGTGCCAGGGCCATGGCAAACAGGATTTCCACCAGGGCGAGCGTGCGCACGAGCGCAGGAGACTGCAACGCAAAGGCCACGAACCAGCACAGCGAAGCAAACGCACCCAAGGCACCTGCGCCCAGCGACGGCCGCCAGGCCCTGAAGATGGCGCCCAGTGTGTCGGGCGAGCGAAGAGCAAGCCAAAGCGACAACACGCCCGTCTGAATGGCAAGTGAGACCACCAGCGTTACGGCGGCGCGCACATAGAAGGGATCGTCACCCAGGGCAAGTACCGCCCCCCGAAATCCCACGGCGGCCAAGGCAAACAGGGCACCTGCGCCAATGCCCAGTACGACCGGAGCAGAAGCCCAACCGGGACCTCCAAGCCCGGACGTGACCCCGGAGGCTGCAGAGCCTGGTCTTTGGCCAGCGGCTTGGGCCGATGGCGGAGCAGCCGCCGACGCCGACGCTCCAGAGTTCGGGGCCGGCATCGACATCAGCACCACGCCGACGGTCGCCACCACAATCGCTGCCGCTGCAAACCATCCAAGGGGTTCACCCAGAAAGACAAAGGCGAGCAGCGCCACCGTGACCGGCTCGGATTTGACATAGGCCGTGGCAACAGCAAAGGACTTGCCCTGCATGGCGCCCAACATGAGGGCCGTGGCTACGATCTGGGCCAGCCCGCCCACCCAGACCCACAGCCAGAACTCAGCACTCCACTGCAACTGCCTGGGCGGACTCGCAGAGAGCACCACGCCCACCATGAGCACCGCGCAGGGCAGGCCGAACAGAAAGCGCACATGCGTGGCCCCCACCGTGCCCAGCGTGGCGGTCAGGCCTTTTTGCAGCAAGTTGCGAAAGGTTTGAGAGAAGGCCGCGACCAGGGTGAAGGCCACCCAGAGCCAGGCGGGCGCATCGCTCACAGCCAGGGCATCCGGCGGCGATGGGTCTGTTCAAACGCTTCGATCTGAGGCAGGTGACTCAGGGTCAGACTGACTTCGTCCAGTCCCTTGAGCAGGCAGTCGCGACGGAAGGAGTCGATCTCGAAGGCATCCTGACAACCATCCGGACCGGTGACCTGCAGCGCCTGAAGATCGACCGTGATGCGGGCGCCTGGATCGGCATGCAGCAGGGCGCGCAGTTGGGCCACGCGCGCCTCGGGCAGACGGACTGGCACTACGGCATTCTGAAAGCAGTTGTTGAAGAAGATGTCCCCGAACGAGGGGGCAATGAAGGCCCTGAATCCGTTATCCACCATGACGCTCACGGCATTCTCGCGCGAGGAGCCACAGCCGAAATTGCGATCGGCCACCAAAATGCCAGCACCCGCGTAAGCGGACTGATTCAGAGGAAGGTCGTCACGCAAGCGCCCATCGGAATGGCATCTGAGGTCATGGAACAGGCCCTCGACCTGATCGGGGCGCGCCCGGCCCAGATAGCGGGCCGGAATGATCTGGTCGGTATCGACGTTGGCCAGATCGAGCGGAACCGCAATGGCAGTGAAGCTGAGAAATGGGGTCATGGATCCGGCCGGGGTCATGGATTCGACGGGCGTCATGGAGCCGCGGTCTTGGGTCACATCAAGCTCCTGACGTCGGTGAAGCGTCCGGTGACCGCAGCCGCTGCCGCCATCGCCGGACTCATCAGATGGGTGCGGACATCCCTGCCCTGACGGCCCATGAAATTGCGATTGGAGGTGGAGGCAATCCGCTGCCCGGGCAGACCAGTATCGCCATTCATACCCACGCACATCGAGCAGCCAGGCTCACGCCACTCGAATCCCGCTTCTCTGAAAATGCGATCGAGCCCTTCGGCTTCGGCCTGGCGCTTGACGGGCCTGGAGCCCGCCACCACCCAGGCCGGAATGATGGCCTTGCGGCCCCGGGCAATGGCCGCGGCGGCGCGCAGATCCTCGATCCGGCTGTTGGTGCAGGAGCCGATAAAGACCCGGTCGACCGCGATGTCGGTCATGGCTGTGCCGGGCTGCAGCCCCATGTAGCGCAAAGACAGCGCCATGGCCTCGCGCTTGGTGGCATCGGGGGCCTGCGAAGGATCGGGGACCACGGCAGTGATCGGTACGGCATCTTCGGGGCTCGTGCCCCAGGTGAGCATGGGCGCAATGCCGGCGGCGTCCAGACTCACCTCGCGATCGAAGCGGGCATCGTCATGCGAGCGCAGCGTCTTCCACCAGGTCATGGCCAGATCCCATTGCGCAGCCGTGGGCGCGAGCGGTCGGCCATGCATCCAGTCGAAGGTCCGGTCATCCGGGGCCACCATGCCTGCCCGGCCACCGGCCTCGATGCTCATGTTGCACAGCGTGAGCCGCCCTTCAATCGACAGGCTGCGAATGGCCGATCCCGCATATTCGATGACATGCCCGACAGCGCCGGCAGCACCGATGCGGGCAATGATGGCCAGGATCACATCTTTGGCCGAGACTCCAGCACCGAGCGTGCCATCGACCGTGATCCGCATCGCCCGGGGCTTGCGCTGCCACAGGCATTGCGTGGCCATGACATGGGTCACCTCGGAAGAGCCAATGCCAAAAGCCAGCGCCCCGAGAGCCCCGTGGGTGGAGGTATGCGAGTCGCCGCACACCAGAGTGATACCGGGTTGGGTCAGGCCCTGCTCCGGTCCGACGACATGGGCAATGCCCTGACGATCATCATCGATGTCGAAGGCTTTCAGGCCATGATGATCGGCATTCTCGCGAATCTTGTGCACCAGCGCGCGATGCAGGAGATCAGGAATATCCGCCAGCGCAGGTCCGGCCGTGGAGGTGTAGTGATCGGGCGTAGCCAGCGCCAGGTCAGGGCGTCTGAGTCTGATGCCACGCGCATCCAGGCGGGCAAACCCTGGCGCTGAACCGTCATGCATCAGGTGACGGTCGATGTAGAGCAGGCTGTAGCCGTCATCGCGCTCGAGCACGACATGGGGCGCCCAGATTTTTTCAAAGAGGGTGCCGACCGTGGACGGCCCCATCACAGGGTCTCCCGGGTGCCCAAAATGGCCGTCACCTGGCTGGAGAGAACCCCGCCATTGCCATGGGCCAGCGCGAGGCGTGCCCCGGGCACCTGCCGATCGCCGGCCAGGCCCATCAACTGCTGCACTGCTTCGACCACGCAAAACAGGCTGTACATGCCCGGATGCACACAGGACAGCCCGCCGCCGTTGGTATTGACCGGAAGTGCTCCGCCCGGGGCGATGCGCCCGCCCTGCACGAAACGCCCGCCCTCGCCTTTCGGGCAAAAGCCCAAGTCCTCGAGAAAGAGGATGGTGTTGATGGTGAAGGCATCGTAGAGCTCGACCACATCGATGTCCTGAGGGCGCACACCCGCCTGAGCAAAGGCCCGGGGGCCGGATTCGGCGGCGGCCGTCACGGTCAGATCGGGCATCGCCGAGATGTTCATGTGATGGGTGGCCGCTGCTGCGCCCAGCAGGTAAGCAGGCCGCGCCGCGAGGTCAGCTGCCTGATCCGCCCGAGTCATCACGATCGCTGCGGCACCGTCGGTCACCAGGCAGCAGTCGCGCACCGTGAGCGGATCGGCCACCATGCGGGCTGAAAGCACCTCTTGCACGCTGAGCGGATCGCGCATGAAGGCCTCGGGATTTTTTGCGGCCCAGGCTCGGGCAGAGACTGCCACCTCGGCCAGCTGCTCGCGCGTGGTGCCGTATTGGTGCATGTGCCTGGAGGTGGCCAGCGCATAGGCCGATACCGGCATGAGCGGCTTGTAGGCCGCCTCGAAATACGGAATCTTTTGCGAGCTCACCAGTTTGCCCGCGCCGCTGCGCTGGTTGCTGCCGTAGGCCACCAGCGCCACATTGCATTGCCCTGTCATGAGGGCATGCGCTGCCCAGAACATGTGGGTGATGAAGGCCGAGCCGCCGGTGCGGTTGTTGTCGGTCACCCGCGGCTGGATGCCCAGGTATTCGGAAAAGGACAGTCCCGAAAGAAAGTCCTGCGGTAGTCCAATGAACACTCCATCGACATCGGCCGGCGTGAGACCAGCCTGCTGCAGGGCCTTGAGGGCGGCCTGCGCAGCAAGATCAATGGATTCAAACCCCGGCATTTCGCCGATGCCGTGAGTGGCGGCACCCACCACCGCCGTGCCGCCGCGCGGGAAGACGTCGTTCATTGCACGGATGCGGCTCATGCCCGATCTCCTTGGGAATCAAGAGGATCAAAGACCACCAGAGGGCCGTCGGCCTCTTGGGCGATCCGGGCCCTGACCCGCAGGCCAATCTGCACGGCTTCGGGAGGCAGCCCTTCCACGCGGCTCATCATGCGCACGCCCTCATCCAGATCGATCAGGGCGAGGTTGTAACTCTGCGCGGGCGGGCGCTGGCGCATGACGCTGGTTGCATAGACCGTACCCAGACCGCTGGCGGGCACCCAGGTGAGCGGCGCGCCGGTGCGCGGCTCGGCCACCCGCGGGTAATACACATGCGCGCCCGTACTCAGGCTCTTCTGAATCATGAAGCGGCCCTGAGCCAGAAAGGCCAGGTATTGCTGTTCGGGGCCCTGATGCGATTCTGGTGCGGCATTGTCCGCAGGGCTTGAGGCGGGCACTGGATTGGGATTGGGCATGGGAAGGTCCGAGGCTGTCACGGCGACTGGTCTGAAGCGACACGACGATCTTACCGGGCGTTCTGATCGGACACGGTCACCGAATGGGCTGAAACCGCTCAGCCTTTCGAGGCGACCTCCTACGCTGATACGTCACATCCACGTAACAATCAGCGTAACCATGGCTATAATTCACAATTACGACACAGTTACTTCGATGCCCTTTCGGCACCCCGTGTCGGTGGAGTACAAGCACATGACTATCCCGTTCATCGCCGCACAAGCAAATCCTGTCATTCCGACTGCAGAGGGCCTGCGTACCGGCTGGTATCAGCACCTTGCCACGGGAGTCCATGCGATGCGAGTCGGACTATTCGGATTCTGGCCCGCATTG
>JBEELY010000163.1:0-7749 GCA_041167925.1 Pseudomonadota bacterium
TTCGACAGTGCCGGGGTCTATGTCTTTCGATGGTTCTTCATGCCCGAAGCACACATCGACGAAGCGGTAGCCCTGTCGGTGGCGGGCTGGGAGACCTTCGAGCGCCAGGACGATCCGGATGCGGGCGAGGGCTACCGGACCGAGCCGATGGGTTTGTTCGCGCTTCGACCGGGTCAACAGCAGGGCATTGTCGCGGGCACGCACTTGAGCACGCCTGCAGGAGCTCCGGAGAACGCCGGCGCGCTTCTGCTCGTGACCTGGTACGACTCCATGACCTCCTGGGAGCGCTCGCGCACGCCCGACCCGCGGGCCACCGCGAACTTCAGGCGGCGCGCCGCGCTCACCACCTCCATCGTGGCCTATGCCACCCGGCTGTCCCACAAGGCCTGAACCGCATCTGCCAAGGAGACCCTCTTGCCCAGCCAAGCCCTGATTACCGGCGCCTTTGATACAAAAGTCGGTGCCCTGCCCGGCAGCACCTGCATGTCCCTGCATACCGAAGCCGGCCTTGGCGCCATCACCGATGCAGGACTCAAGGTGAGCGACATCGATGGCCTGCTCACCGGCTATTCCTTCACGTCGCCGCAGCTGATGCTGGGCAGCGTCTTTGCCGAATATGTGGGCATGCAGCCCAAGGTGAGCGCCTCGATTTCCATGGGAGGCGTGACCGCCGGACTGCAGGTAGCGCAGGCGGTCGCCCTGGTGCAGTCTGGTCTGTGCCGCCATGTGCTGTGTATCTCGGGCGACAACCGGCTCACCGGCCTGGGCGACCGGGTTCAGGGGGCTCTGGCCGACATCGCCCATGCCCAATACGAGCAGCCCTATGGCCTCACCGTGCCTGCCGGTTTTGCGCTGGCTGCGCAGGCCTGGATGCATGAATACGGCATGACCACCGAGCACATGGCGGCGGTCGCGGTGAATCAGCGCACCCATGCTGCGCGCCATCCTCATGCCCATATGCGCAAACCCATCACCATGGACGATGTGCGCAACAGCAAACCCATCGCATCGCCGCTGCGCATGCTCGATTGCGCGCTGGTGTCCGATGGCGCGGGCGCGGTGGTGGTGAGCGCGCTTGATGTGGCCCGCGATACTGCCAAACCAGCAGTGCGCATCCTGGGCATCGGCGAAGGGCATACCCATGAGCATCTGTTCATGGCCCCAACCCTGCTCGACTATGGCTGCACGCAATCAGCCAACACGGCCTTTGGCATGGCCGATGTGCAACGCAGCGACATCGACTGCGCCCATGTCTACGACTGTTTTTCCAGTACGCTGCTGATCGCTCTGGAATGCATGGGCTTTTATGAGCGCGGCGCGGCCGGGCCCGCAGCGCTCGCGGGCGAATTTGCATTGGGTGGGCACTTGCCGCTCAACACCAATGGCGGGCTGCTGTCCTATGGCTCCTCGGGCGCTTCAGGCGGCATGTTCCACATCATCGAGGCAGTGCGGCAGTTGCGGGGCGAATGCGCCGACCGCCAGGTGCACGACGCCGAGCTCGCCTTTGCTCACACCCTGGGCGGCACGCTGTCGGGCCATTGCTCGATGGTGCTGGCGCGGCACTGAAGCGGGAATGTCATCCATGTCTACGATCAAAGCACCGCGCCAAAACAATGTAAGGGCCCGACCATGACCCAGCCCACAGAAACTTCAGGCCTTGTTGATGGCCACACTCGAGATGGCCGCCCCCTGCCTGCGCCCGATGCAGACAGCCGCCCCTACTGGGAGGCCGCAGACCGGGGCGTCTTCATGTTCCAACGCTGCCGGGCCTGCAGCAGGCCGCAGTTTTATGCACGTGCGCTGTGCCGGCATTGCCATGCCACCGACCTGGCCTGGGAGCCAGCCTCGGGCGGCGGCAGCATCGCGAGCTTTACGAGAGTGAGTCGCGCACCGTCGCAGGCCTTTGCGCAGGGCGGGCCCTATGTCATCGCTCTCGTCGACCTCGATGAGGGCGTGCGGTTTCTGTGCAATGTGATCGACAGCCCGCACGATGAGGTGCGCATCGGCGCACGCGTGCAGGTCGTGTTCGAGGCCCGGGTGGCTGCGGATGGCCAGGTGCACAAGCTGCCTCAGGTGAAGCTGCGTGCGGTGACGTGCTGAACCGTGTTCGCTGAACTTGGCGCGCCCGAGGCCTGGCTCGCCGGACTCGGTTTGACCACACTCGTGGCCGCGCTGGTCGTCGGCTTTCTGATCGGTACCTCTGGCGTGGGCGGCGTGCTGCTCGCGCCTTGGCTTGCTCTTGCGGGCGGCATGAGCGTGCAGCAGGCCATGGCCTTGTCCATGATCGCCTTCATGGGGCCGGGATTGATCTCGCTGTGGCGCACCCTGCAACGCATCCGCACCGAGGGCCCTGAGGCGCATGTTCTCCCGGGTGCGGGCCGGCTGATTCTGGGCGCCCTGCCCGGGGCGCTGGTAGGTGCCGCACTGCTTCGATGGCTGCCCAATCAGTGGGCGCTGTGGATTCTGGCGGGCGTGGTCCTGGTCACTGCACTGCGCCTGCTTCGCGATGCGGCAAGCGAGGCCCCTCGGCCCGCGCCCCTAGGCTCCATCACACTACAGACACGCAAGGTTTCCGTAGGCTGGCCCTCGGGCTTCGGCGTCGGGCTTTGTTCTGCGCTCACGGTCACCGGGGGGCCGCTGGTGCTGATTCCCCTGCTGCTGTGGCGCGGTGCCCAGCTTCAGCAAGGAATTTCGATGGGTCAGATGATCCTCGTGCCGATTGCCATGGGTGCCACCCTGAGCAACCTTGCCTCAGGCCCCCTGCCCTGGCTGCCCGGCCTTGCCATGGCCCTGCTGATGGTGCCTTCGACCGGGCTAGGGTTGTGGCTGGCGCCCCGCGTTCCGCGCCGGACGCAGGCGTTTCTGGTGGCCGCATTGATGCTGATGGCCTCGGCGGGATCCGCCTGGAAGGCCCTGAACTAGGGGTAGCATCACTGACTCGAATCTGACTTTCAACCCACCACGGAACACCTTCGGAGACCTTCATGCTGTACGAACTTCGCACCTACTTCTGCATGCCTGGGCGCCTGCCCGATTTGAACAAGCGCTTCGAGACCATCACCCTCAACATCTGGAAAAAGCACGGCATCGTGCCGGTGGCCTTCTGGACCAATGTGATCGGTGACAGCAATGCCACGCTGATCTATGTGCTGCAGTGGGACAGCCTGGCTGATCGCGAGCGCAAGTGGAATGCCTTTGCCACCGATCCCGAGTGGCTCAGCGCCCGCGCCGAAACCGAGAAGAACGGCCCGCTCATCTCGCATTTCAGCAACAGCATCATGGCGCCCACCAGCTATTCGCCCATGAAATAAGCCGGCACTCATCAACCGGCTCTCATGGATTCAACCTGGCAGACTCGCGCGGCATGACCCCCTATTCTGAACTGCAGATCCTCGCCCTCGTGGTCGCGGCAGGGCTTGGTGCGGCGCTTGCGACCTGGCTGCTACGCCGGCGGCTGGATGCGGAACTGCGCGAGCTGCGAACGCGTGCAGAGCTCGCCCGGGACGAGCTCGATGCGAGCCGTGATGAATCTGCCCGAGCCGCCGAGCGCGCCGAGCGCGTTCCGGTGCTCGAGGTGAAGCTTGCAGCGCGTGAGGACGAGGTTACCCAGTTACGGGTGGAGTCCGCACGGCTGCAGGCCGAGATCGAAGCGGCCCAAGCGCTGGTGCTGGCCGAACAGACCCGGGCCACCGCGCGGATCGCCGAACTCGAGCGGAACCATGCCGATCGGATGGCGCTTCTGGAGCGCAGCCAAAGCGAACGGCTTTCACTGCTCGAACAAAGCCAGGCCGAGCGCGTGACGCTTCTCGAACAAACGCAATCCGCCATGAGCGAGCGCTTTCGCGCGCTCGCCCAAGAGACGCTCGAGCTCAGCACGAAGCGTTTGCAGGAGCAGAGCCAGGCTGGGCTATCGGTTCTGCTCGATCCGCTGCGTCAGCGCCTGGCCGACTTTCAGAAGAAAGTTGAAGATGTGTATGTCGACGAGAGCAAGGAACGCTCGGCCTTGCGGGAACATCTGGTGTCCTTGCAGCGACTCAACCAGACCCTGAGCGACGACGCCAAGCGTCTGACTGCCGCATTGCGCGGGTCGGTGAAGCAGCAGGGCAACTGGGGCGAGCTGATTCTCGAGCGCGTGCTCGAGGCCTCGGGCTTGCGGCGCGGCCATGAATATCAGGTCCAGGACAGCCAGCGCACCGAAGAGGGCCAGCGCCTGCAGCCCGATGTGGTGATTCATCTGCCTGAGTCGCGGCGCCTGGTGGTCGATGCCAAGGTCAGCCTGATCGCCTATGAGCGCTTTGCGCAATCCGAAGACGAGGCCGCACGCGAGGCGGCCTTGCGAGAACACTTGGGCTCGGTGCGCAGCCACATGCGTGGGCTCTCGGACAAGCGCTATCAGACCCTGTATGGGCCAGGCCTCGATTTTGTGCTGATGTTTGTGCCCATCGAGCCGGCCTTCATGGCCGCCGTCACGCATGACCAGGAGCTCTTTAACGATGCCTGGGAGCGCAATGTGCTGCTGGTCAGCCCATCGACCCTGCTCTTTGTGGTGCGCACCGTAGCGCACCTATGGCGCCAGGAGGCCCAGACCCGCAATGCACAAGACATTGCCCGCCGAGGCGCCGAGCTTTACGACAAGCTCAGTGGTTTCGTGGCCGACCTTGAGACCGTGGGGCAGCGCATCGACGGAGCGCACAAGGCCTGGAGCGATGCGCGCCGCAAACTCAGCGAAGGCAAGGGCAATGTGATCCGTCAGGCCGAGATGCTGCGCGAGTTGGGCGTAAAGCCCTCAAAGCAGTTGCCGCCCGCGATGGTCGAGGTGGCGCTGGATCGGGCAACGCAGGATCCATTGCCCGATGAGCCGCCAGGCTAAGACTTTCGGCTAGGTCAAGTGTAGGTGACGATTAGCGCAAGGGAATCGGCTTGTCGACCTGCTGTAGCACTGCCATGATGGGTCTCCTTGTTTTTTGGAAGCAATCATGTCTCATACCAAAGTGATCACGACTCCTCTCCCGCTGCCGAGTGCAGACGAGCGTCGTCGCCTGACCATCGAGGCTCTGGATGATGTGGATGCGGGGCGTCTGATCGATCATCAGTCCGTGAAGGAATGGGCTGATCGTCTAGATACTCCCGGTGAGGAAACCGCTCCTATCGTCCGCTAATGCTGTTGAAGTGGACTAGCGGCATGCCCGAGAGCAACGCTGACCCGCCCGCCCCTTACACCTCCAGATCCGCCAGCAGCTCCGCATACTTGGCCTGCGCCTCGGCCTCGACCCGGGGCAGGTGATAGCTCGGAAACACATCGGTACTCGGCTTGTACATGCCCAGAACTTCGCGGGCGAGCGTCACCTTGTGCACCTCGGTCGGGCCGTCGGCCAGCGCGAGGAAATACGAAGCGAGTACCTGCTGCGCAAAAGGCATCTCATTGGACAGGCCCAGTGAGCCATGCACATGCAGCGCACGCGAGGCGATGTCATGCAGCACCTTAGGCATGGCTGCCTTGACCGCGGCAATGTCCTTGCGCACCAGCTTGTAGTCGTTATGACGATCGATCAGCCAGGCCGTGCGCAGCACCAGCAGCCTGAACTGCTCCAGCTCGATCCAGGAGTCGGCGATCTTTTCCTGAACCATCTGTTTCTTGGCGAGCAACTCGCCTTGCGTCACGCGGGACACCGCGCGTTCGCACATCATGTCGAGCGCACGGCGCGCTTCGCCGATGGTGCGCATGGCATGGTGAATACGACCGCCGCCCAGCCGCACCTGGGCGACCACAAAGGCCTGACCCGGCGCACCGAGCATGGCATCGGCCGGCACGCGCACACGATCAAAGTTCAGATAGCCATGGGTCGCCGCTCGCTCTGAGCCCCAGCCGACATTGCGCACAATCTCAAGCCCCGGGGCATCGCGCGGCACGATGAAGAGCGACATGCGCTGATAGGCCGGGGCATCCGGATCGGTGATGGCCATCACGATCAAAAAAGACGCATAGCGTGCATTCGAGGCGTACCACTTCTGGCCGCTGATCAGCCAGTCGTCGCCATCACGCACGGCCGTCGTGGTGAAGATCTTGGGGTCAGCCCCGCCTTGCGGCTCGGTCATCGAAAAGCAGGAGACGATCTCGTTATCAAGCAGGGGCTTGAGGTACTGCCGCTTCTGGGCCTCGGTGCCAAAGTGCGCAAGGATCTCGGCATTGCCCGAGTCGGGCGCCTGGCAGCCAAAGACTGTGGGCCCAAAAGCCGAACGGCCTAGGATTTCGTTGAGCAAACCAAGCTTGACCTGCCCATAGCCCGGACCGCCCAGGTTAGGGCCGAGATGACAGGCCCAGAGCTTGCGCTCACGAACCCGCTGCTGAAGGGGCCGCACCAGCCGCACAAATTTGGGATCGGTGATGTTGTAGGGGCTGTCCAGCACATGGTCGAGCGGCTCGACCTCGTCGCGCACGAAGGCATCGACCCAGTCGAGTTCGCGTTGGTACTCGGGATCGGTTTCGAAGCTCCAGCTCATCGGTGTCTCCCTGTGTTTTAGTTGTCGTTGCCCGGTTCTTGTCTTTGGCTTGCGGCCCACCTGCAGCTTACTGCTGCCGATAGCTTATATCCCGCTGATCTGTTCACGGACGGTACGCAAGAGCGCATCTGATTGCTTCGGGTCGGTCATCACGCGGGACATGAGCAGCGCGCCGATCAGGGTACAGGCCGCCGTGGTCGCGCGATCGCTGAGCGCTGCATCTTCGGCGCTCGTCTTAGCGCTCGCCTTGCTGCTCGCCTTTGCCCGCGTCTCGCCTGGCCCATGCCCATGGTCGTCCTGTTGCATGGCCTGCGCCACTGCACCCACAAAAGCCTCGAAGCGCTGTTCCATCACGGCCCGCACCGGCGCATCGGCCCGGGCAACATCGGAGGCCAGAGCGGCCAGAGCGCAGCCCTGCGCGCGGGCATCGCGGTGACTGCGAGACAGGTAGTGCTTGACGAACGATTCGAAGCCGACCGGGCGGCCCGGCGGACGGCTCGGATCCCGGAACTGTCGGCTGCGAGCGGCGCCCTCTTCAAGCGCGCGCTCCAGCGCCTGAACCAGCAGATCGGCACGAGACTCAAAGTGGTTGTAAAAACCACCGTGGGTGAGGTCGACGCTGTGCATGAGGCTCGCAATGCTGACCGACTCGAGGCCGGTGTCGCGGATCTGCGCGGCCGCCTCGGTCAGGATCCGTTCCCGGGTCTGGGCTTTTTCTGCCTGTGATCGGGCCATGCCTGTGATCCTGTGCTTGAGTGATATCGGGCTCAGTATATAAGGATGATGATCATCATGTACGTGTATGATGGTCATCATCTAATGATCAGATACCTTGATCAGACAACATCGGGCTGCCAGGAGATCCGCCTTGAGTTCATCCACCCAGAGCCTGCTCAATGGGCCCATCCTGCCGACCCTGGTGCGGCTGTCGCTGCCCAATGTGATCTCCATGGTGCTCACGGTGCTGGTGAGCATTGCCGAAACCTGGACCATCGGCCGTCTGGGCACCGTGCCCCTGGCGGCCATGGCGCTGGTGTTTCCGTTTGCCATGCTCACCGGAATGATGTCAGCGGGCGCCATGGGTGGCGGCGTGTCCTCCGCGGTCAGTCGCGCCCTGGGTGCAAACAATCTCGAGCGGGCCAATACCCTGGCCTTTCATGCGCTGGCCATCGGTACCTTCGCGGGCCTGCTCTACACCGCGATCTTTCTGGCCTTTGGGCCCACCTTCTATGGCTGGCTGGGTGGGCG
>JBEELY010000323.1:0-3452 GCA_041167925.1 Pseudomonadota bacterium
CACAGCGCGCCGGGCGGCTCGACCTCATCCTGCCCCGGGCTCGTGAGACCGGAAAGATCCATGATCCGGTGGTGCGCCAGGAGATCGCCCGTCTGCTGGTGCTAGCCAAGTCAGCCGAATACACCGCGCGCCGCGCCCGCATGGCGCAGCAGCAGGGCAAGCCCCAGGGGCCCGAAGGCTCCATCGGCAAGCTGGCCGCGAGCCATGTGGCACGGGCCTGCGCACGGATGCATACCCAGTTGAGCGGCGCTGATGCCCTGCTGACCGGCGAGGACAGCACCATGAAAGGCGTGATCGCCGAGATCCTGGTGTCCACCCCGGCCACCTCAATTGCGGGCGGTACCGACGAAATTCAGCGCAACATCATTGCCGAACGGGTGCTCGGTATGCCGCGCGAGCCTAGTGTCGATACCGACAAACCCTATCGCGATGTGCCGCGCAATCTCGTCAAATAAAGCCAACCTCCGCCTCAGGAAATCATTCGATGAGACGCAAGCTGCTGGCCTTCGGGGCCGCCCTTTCGGCCGGGGCAGTTGCGGCTTGGTCGCCGCGCTCGGTGGGCGCCCAATCCTGGCCCGACAAGCCGATCACCATTGTTGTGCCCTTCCCCCCCGGCGCGGTCGATGCGCTGGCGAGATTGATCGGTACCAAGGCCAGTGCCTCCCTGGGGCAGCCTTTTGTCTACCGCAACGTGGCCGGCGCGGGTCAGCGCATCGGCACCGAGCAGGTGGCCAGAGCGCCCCGCGATGGCTACACCCTGGGCGTAGTCACCACCACCGGTTTCGTGGTGGGTCCGGTGCTGGCGAGCAAGGCGAGCTATGACCCGCTCACCGATTTCACGCCAATCACGATGTGCACCGAGGCGCCCTACCTGCTAGTGGCGCGAGCCGATGCGGGTGTGCGCTCGGTTGCAGACCTGATCGCCCGGGCCAAAGCCCAGCCAGAGGCGCTGCGCATTGGCTCGGCCGGTATCGGATCGGCAGCGCACCTGATGGCCGAACAGCTGATGGCGGCAGCCGGCATCCGGCTCAACCATGTTCCCTACAAAGGCGAAGCCCCGGTGATCACCGACCTGGTCGGCGGTCAGATTGATATCGCGTTTGCCACATCCGCCGGGACCCGCGCCCATCTGGGCTCAGGCAAGCTCGTGGTGCTCGGCCTCACAGCGGCGGAGCGCTCAGCCGCCTGGCCCGAGGTGCCCACCTTGCGAGAAGGCGGGGCCAATATCGTAGTCAGCAGCTGGCTGGGCTTCGTTGCCCCTGCGGGCATTCCAGCGGGCGTACGTGAGCGCCTGCTCTCGGCCTTTTCTGCAGCGGCCAAAGATCTCGAGGTCGCAGCTGCGGTCGCGCGCATTGGAAGTCAGGCTCGGGAACTGAGCGGCGATGCCTTTGCCGCGCAAGTCCGTCGCGAGGTGACCGAGCTGCGCGAACTCAACAAATCCCTGAAGATCGCCCTCGACTGAGTCCTCCGATGGTCGCAACGCTAATCGATCCGCCACAGTTGTTGCGGGCCCTGTTCGATGCGGCCGTCAACGCAGCGCAACCGGCCCGCTGTCTGGCGCCTCATCTTGCGGGCTACGAGGCCCCACGCGGGCGCACAGTGGTCATCGGTGCCGGCAAGGCGTCGGCGGCCATGGCCCAGGCCCTGGAGGCCCACTGGCCTGGGCCACTCAGCGGGCTGGTGGTCACCCGCTATGGCTACAAGGTGCCCTGTAGCCGCATCGAAATTGTCGAAGCGGCCCATCCGGTGCCCGATGCCGCGGGCCTTCAGGCCTCGCAGCGCATCCTGCAGTGCGTTCAGGGCCTGGGGCCGGATGATCTGGTCATCGCGCTCGTTTCGGGCGGTGGGTCCTCGCTGCTGGTGGCCCCTGGTCCGGGCCTGACGCTGGCGGACAAGCAGGCGGTCAATGCCGCCCTGTTGCGCAGCGGCGCCAGCATCTCCGAAATGAATTGCGTGCGTCGGCATCTGTCCTCGCTCAAGGGCGGGCGGCTGGCCGCCGCCTGCCATCCGGCGCGGGTGCTCACCCTGCTGATCTCGGATGTGCCGGGCGATCAGCCCCAGGACATCGCCTCGGGCCCGACCGTGGCCGACCCCAGCACCCGTAGGCAGGCCCAGGCCATTCTGGCCCGATACCGTATCGAGGTGCCCGCTGCCGTGCAGGCCCTGCTCGAGCACGAAGGCAGTGAGACGCTGAAACCCGGCGACCCGCGGCTCGCACGCTGCGAGACCCGCTTCATCACCACGCCGCACATGGCGCTGCAGGCAGCCGCCAAGGTGGCAAGGCAGGCGGGCATCACCCCCATTGTGCTGGGCGATGACCTTGAAGGCGAGGCGCGCGCCATGGGCACCGTGCTGGCTGGCATTGCCCGCTCTGCCGCCCGGCGGGGCAGCCCTGGCCAGGCCCCCTGCGTTCTGCTCTCGGGAGGGGAGTCCACGGTCACGGTGCGCGGCAAGGGGCGCGGTGGCCGTAATGTGGAGTGCCTGCTGGCCATGGCGATTGCATTGCAGGGCGAGCCGGGCGTGCATGCCCTGGCTGGCGATACCGATGGTGTGGATGGTCAGGAAGAGATCGCGGGCGCGATCATCGCGCCCGACACCCTCGAGCGGGCCTGGGCGCGTGGCCTGTCACCCCAGTTGCATCTGGATGACAACGATGGTCACGGATTTTTTGGAGCCCTGGGCGATGCGGTGGTCACCGGACCCACCCTCACCAACGTGAACGACTTTCGGGCGATTCTGGTGCTGCCCGGCTGATTCCTCAGCGCGGACTCAGCCCGGATAGAGACCTCGCCCCCGGGCAAACACTCGAGTCAGGCCCAGCATGGCATCGATGTGGGGCGTGGGCACACCCACCCGCTGCGCGATCTCATGCACGACGCTCACGATGGCATCAAGCTCGATGGGTCGGCCGGCCTCCACATCCTGAAGCATGGAGGTCTTGAACGACCCCAGCTTGGCGGTAATGGCATGTCGATCCTCGGGGCTCTGTTCAATGGGCACGCCAATGCGGGCGCCCACGGCCGCAGCCTCGGTCATGCCTGCAGAAAAGAAGGCGCGCACCAAAGGGTCAGCGAGCAGCACATCGCCCGTAGCGCCAGTGATCGCACTCACGGGATTCATGGTGAGGTTGCCCCAGAGCTTGTACCAGAGGTCGTAGCGGATGTTGTCGGAGTGCGTAGCCTCGAAGCCCGCAGCGGCCATCAACTCGACCACCTGCTGCGCGCGCGCGCTGCGCCCGCCCAGGGGCTCGCCAATCAACAGCCCCTGACCCATGCGGTGAGCCACGCAACCAGGCTCGGGCGTGGAGGTGCTTGCATGTACGACACAGCCGAGCACCCGTTCAAAGGCAATGGCCTGCGCAATCTTTCCTGAGGCATCGACACTGCGCAGCGGCTGATCCGACTCACCTGCCTGGCCCCTCATGAACCACCATGGCACGCCGTTCATGGCCG
>JBEELY010000379.1:0-7629 GCA_041167925.1 Pseudomonadota bacterium
CCTCATCGACCGCATGAGACACATAGACGATGGGCACGCGGGCCTCGTCGCGCAGGCGCACGATGAAGGGCATGATCTCGCGACGGCGCTCGTAGTCGAGCGCAGACAGCGGCTCATCGAACACCAGCAGCTCGGGATCAGACAGCAAGGCACGGCCGATGGCCACCCGCTGCCGCTCCCCGCCCGACAGTGCGGAGGGCATGCGGTCGAGCAGATGCGCCAGCCCGAGGAGTTCGACCACATGGTCCCACCCTTGCGGCTCATCGCGTCGCCACCAGGCCCCCCGGTGCGCGCCATAACGCAGGTTGCCGCGCACGCTCCAGTGCGGCAGCAGCTGTGCATCCTGAAAGACCACGCCAATGCGCCGCGCCTCAGGCGGCACCCACTGGCCTGCCTCGACATCCACCAGCACCCGACCTCTCAGGCAGATCCTTCCGACGTCGGGGCGGAGCTGACCATGCAGCAAAGCCAGCAGGGTCGACTTGCCAGCACCCGAGGGTCCGAAGACCGCCAAAGCCCTTGCCTGTGTGGCCGCCTCGACATCCAGCATGAAGCTGCCCAATTGCAAGCGCAGACTGATTTCAAGCGATGGCGCGATCTCCGACGGCGGCCTCTCGGTGCTTGACTCGTTCATGACGCGGGCCATGGTCAGCCTCCCTGGGCCGAGCGACGCATGCGCCGCGCCAGGGCTTCTGAACTCACCAGAGCCAGCATCGACAGGCCTGCACAGATCAGGCTCAGGCGTAACGCCAGGGCATCGCCATCCGGCATCTGGGTGGCCTGATAGAGGGCCGACGACAGAGTCTGGGTCTCACCGGGAATGCTGGCCACAAAGGTGATGGTGGCGCCGAATTCGCCCAGCGCCTTGGCGAATCCCAGCAGGCTGCCCGCCAGCAGCCCAGGCAGCGCCAGCGGCAGGGTCACCCCTGTAAAGACCCGCCACGAGCTTGCGCCCAGGGTGCGTGCGGCGTGTTCAAGCCGAGGGTCCACCGCTTCGATCGAAAGCCGAATCGCACGGACCATGAGCGGCAAACCCATCACGGCGCAGGCCAGGGCAGCACCCGTCCAGCGAAACGCGAAGCTCACGCCCAACAGACGCTCCAGCGGCTCGCCAATCCAGCCCTGACGCCCAAAGGCCAACAGCAGCACATAGCCCACCACCACCGGGGGCAGCACCAGCGGCAGATGCACCAGGCCATCGAGCAAGCTGCGCCCCGGAAAGCGCAGACGCGCCAGCACCCAGGCCAGCGCCAGCGCCATGGGCAGCGCCGCCACAGTGGCCACAAAAGCCACCTTCAGGCTGAGCAGCATGGGCTCCATGAGGGCGGGGTCCATCAGCGTCGTATCCATCAGGGCTTGAGAAAGCCGCGCCGCAAGAACTCGGCCTGTGCCGGGCCTGAGACCAGCCAGCGGATGAGTCCCTGGGCCGCCTCCACCCGGCCTACGGCCAGGGCCGCCACAGGCAGGCGGATATCCGGATGAAAGTCGGGCGCAAAGATATGCAGCACCCGCACGCCGGGATCGGACAGGGCATCGGACTGATACACGATGCCGAGCACTGCCTCACCGCGCGAGACCAGGCGCAATGCGGCACGCACGTTATCGGTGGGCGCAAGCCGCCCCTGCACGATCGCCTCCCAGCCGGCCCGCTGCAAAGCAGCCTTGGCATAGCGACCCGCTGGCACGGTCTGCAGATCAGCGACGGCCATGCGGCCATGAGAGAGGGCCTCACGCAGTGAGGCGGTCAGCGCCGCAGACTCCGCCGCCGCAGGAAGACGGCTTGTCGCCGGCGCGATCAGGGCCAGGCGATTGCGGATGAGTGTGATACGACTGCCCGGCACAAGCCGGCCCGGAGCCTGCAGGCGATCCATCCAGTCTTCATCGGCGGTGATGATCGCGTCGGCAGTCAGACCTTGCTGAATCTGACGCACCAGGGCCGGGGTGCCGCCGTACACCACGGTGACCGAAGGTGCGCCTGGAAGGGCGAGCGCAGCATCGAGGGCCTCACGCACGCTCACCGGGGCCAGCAGGCGCAGGGGCGCTGCGCCCGGCTGGCTTGAAGAAAACCCAAATAGAGCCGGCGCCGAGAGGCCGATGCATGCCAGCCATAGCCGCCTGCCCCTCAGAACCAGCCCCACAGCCCGCCCCCAGCCCGCCTTGAAGCCTGTCCCGAGGCCCGATCAGGTGTTTTGCACCACGATGGTCGGGAACTTGCTCGACATGTCCTTGGCGCTTTCAGCCACCTTCACGGCGATCCGGCGAGCGATGCTGCGATAGGCCGCTGCAATCGGGCCTTCGGGGTCGGCCACCACCGTAGGCTTGCCCGAATCCGCCTGCTCGCGGATGCGGATGTCCAGGGGCAGCGAGCCCAGCACATCCACCCCGTAGTCTTTGGACATGCGCTCTCCGCCGCCCGAGCCAAAAATGTGCTCGGCATGCCCGCAGTTGGAGCACACATGAATCGCCATGTTCTCGACGATGCCCAGGATGGGGATGCCCACCTTCTCGAACATCTTCAGTCCCTTGCGGGCATCGAGAAGTGCGATGTCCTGGGGCGTGGTCACAATCACCGCGCCCGTGACCGGAATTTTTTGCGACAACGTGAGGTGAATGTCCCCCGTGCCTGGTGGCATGTCGATCACGAGATAGTCCAGGTCGCGCCAGTTGGTGTCGCGCAGCAACTGCTCCAGGGCCTGGGTCACCATGGGTCCGCGCCAGACCATGGGCGTGTCGGTATCGATCATGAAGCCGATCGAACTGGCCTGAATACCGTGGCCCAACATGGGCTCGAGGGTCTTACCGTCGAGGGTCTCGGGCTTGCCCTGAATGCCCAACATCACGGGCTGCGAGGGCCCATAGATGTCGGCATCAAGCAGGCCCACGGTGGCGCCTTCTGCAGAGAGGGCCAGTGCGAGGTTTGCAGCGGTGGTGCTCTTGCCCACGCCGCCCTTGCCCGAGGCCACCGCTATGATGTTCTTCACATTGGGCAGCAACTTCACGCCGCGCTGCGCAGCATGCGCCACGATCTTCTGGTAGACGTTGGCGCTGATATTGCCTACACCGGGGAGCGCCTTGAGCGCGTCGATGACGGCCCGACGCAGGATCGGAATCTGGCTGGCCGCCGGATAGCCGAGCTCGACATCGATGCTGATGTCTGCACCTTCGATGCGGACGTTGCGGGCCGACTTCGAGGACACCAGGTCCTTGCCGGTATTGGGATCCACAATGGCGGCAAGTGCCGCATTGACCTGTTCGACCGTGACGGCCATGCTTACTCCAGGGGACAAAAAAGCCGCGGGCAGTCTATCCGAAAGCCCTCCCCCCGCTAAAATGCCCGTCCCTTCTGTCTCCCTTACCCCATGACCCGGCGCCTTTTTGTTACCACTGCCCTGCCCTATGCCAACGGCTCCTTTCATGTCGGGCACATCATGGAGTACATCCAGGCCGACATCTGGGTGAGATTCCAGCGCCTGCGCGGCCACGAGGTCCACTTCGTGGGTGCAGACGACGCCCATGGCGCGCCGATCATGCTCAAGGCCCAGAGCGAAGGCATCACGCCTCAGCAACTGGTGGCGCGCATCGCGGCCGAACGACCCCAGTATCTCGACGGATTTCAGATCTCTTTCGATCACTGGCATTCCACCGATTCGCCTGAAAACGTCGAACTTTCGCAGGATATCTATCGCAAGCTGCGCGCAGCCGGCCTGATCGCCACGCGCACCATCGAGCAGTTCTACGACCCGGTCAAGGGCATGTTCCTGCCCGATCGCTACATCAAGGGCGAGTGCCCGCGCTGCGGCGCCAAAGACCAATACGGCGACTCCTGCGAGCAGTGCGGCGCGGTCTATGCCCCCACCGAACTGCGCAATCCCTACTCCAGCCTGAGCGGCGCAACGCCGGTCATGCGCAGCTCAGAGCACTACTTTTTCAGCCTGTCGGATCCGCGCTGCGTGGCCTTTCTCAAGGACTGGGCGCTGGGCGGGCGGCTTCAGCCCGAGGTGGCCAACAAGGCGCGCGAGTGGCTTGAAGGCACAGGGACCAATGAAAAAGGCGAGTCCACAGGCCTGGCCGACTGGGATATCTCACGCGATGAGCCCTACTTTGGCATCCCGATTCCGGATGCGCCGGGCAAGTACTTTTATGTCTGGCTCGATGCGCCGGTCGGCTATCTGGCCTCGCTCAAGGCCCTGTGCGCGCGCCGAGGCATGGATTTCGAGGCCTTCATCCAACCTGATGCCGACATCGAACAGGTGCATTTCATCGGCAAGGACATCATCTACTTCCACACCCTGTTCTGGCCGGCCATGCTTCATTTCTCGGGCTACAAGGTGCCCGATGCGATCAATGTGCATGGCTTCATCACGGTCTCGGGCGAAAAGATGAGCAAGTCGCGCGGCACCGGGATTTCGCCGCTGCGCTACCTCGAGGTCGGAATGAACCCCCAGTGGCTGCGCTACTACCTCGCGGCCAAGCTCAATGCGCGTGTCGAAGATGTGGACTTCAACCCCGAAGACTTCATGGCCCGGGTCAATGCCGACCTGGTCGGCAAGCTGGTCAACATCGCAAGCCGCTGCGCGGGCTTCCTGGTCAAGCGTTTCGAGGGCCGGTTGTCAGCGATCGATACCGCCGCCCATGCCCGCTTCAGCACATCCTGGGCAGGGGCCGATGCGGTGGCTACGCTGTATGAGCAGCGCGACTTTGCCCGTGCCATGCGCGAGGTGATGCAGTACGCCGACGCGGTCAATCAGTACATCGACACCACCAAGCCCTGGGAGCTGGCCAAGGACGCGGCCCGTGCTGAAGAACTGCATGCCTGCTGCTCCACAGCGCTCAGGGCCTTCCGGGATCTGGTGCTGCTGCTTGCCCCCGTGCTGCCCCGCATGCAGGAACAGGTGGCCGAGTTTCTCAACACCGGCACCGCCTGTTGGTCTGATCTGGGCGTGCCACTGCCGCAGGGACATCAGGTGAAGGCCTATCAGCACCTCATGACCCGGGTGGAGGCCAAGCAGCTCGATGCGCTCTTTGAAGCGCCCGGCACTGAGGCAGGCGCGCCTGGCGGGGCGGCTTCAGCTGAGACTAAAGCTGCAGGAAAAGCGTCCGGGGCTGCGCCGGCAACGACGGCTGGGTCTGCAAAGGCAGCGCCGCCTTCAGGGGCTTCGGGGGCCTCGGGGGCCTCAGCAGTCCCGGCCAAAAAATCCAGCCTGCCCGAAGGCGTCATCTCCATCGACGATTTCGCCAAGGTGGATCTGCGTATCGCAAAAATCGTCGAAGCCTCGCTGGTCGAAGGCTCAGACAAGCTGCTCAAGCTCACGCTGGATGCCGGAGAAGACCGCCACCGCACCGTATTCTCGGGCATTCGGGCCTGGTACTCGCCCGAGCAGCTGGTCGGCAAGCTCACTGTCATGGTGGCCAACCTCGCGCCGCGCAAGATGAAATTCGGCCTGTCCGAGGGCATGGTGCTGGCGGCGTCGTTTCCAGATGACGGGGGCGGCGTCTTCCTGCTTGAGCCTCATGCTGGCGCACAGCCAGGCATGAAGGTGCGCTGAGCCATGCGGTCTCATCGATCAGAGCGAGGCTGCTGACATGTTCCGCCCCCGCCTGATCGATGCACTGCGCCACTATCGGCGCGAAGATTTCAGTGCCGATCTGGGCGCGGGCGTCACGGTGGGCGTAGTGGCCCTTCCCTTGGCCATGGCCTTTGGGATTGCGAGCGGCGTGAGTCCGGAGTCAGGGCTGTTCACGGCCATCGTGGCCGGACTCATCATCTCTGCCCTGGGGGGCTCGCGGGTTCAGATCGGCGGACCCGCCGGTGCCTTTGTGGCCCTGCTTTACGCCATTGTCGAACGCTATGGCCTGGCCAATCTGCTGCTCAGCACGATGTTCGCAGGCGTGCTGCTCTTTGCCATGGGCACGCTGCGGCTGGGCCGGCTGATCCGCTTCATTCCGGTCTCGATCGTGATCGGCTTTACCAGCGGCATTGCGGTCATCATCGCCTTTCAACAGCTGCGCGACTTCTTTGGTCTGAAGATCGACAAGATGCCCGCCAACTTCCTGTCGCAGGTCGATGCGCTGTGGTCTGCGGCCGGCAGTGTCAATCCGCAGGCGCTCGGTCTGGGTATCGCCTCGCTGGTGCTCGTGGCGCTTTGGCCCAAGTCCTACAAGGCGCAGGATGCCACCTGGCGCAAGATCATTGCGCGCATTCCCGGCACGGTCGTAGTGCTCGCGCTGGGCGCGATTGCGGTCAAGGCAGGGCTCTCGGTCGAGACCATCGGCAGCCGGTTCGGCGGCATTCCCCAGGGCCTGCCCAAGCTTGCGCTGCCGGCCTTCGAATGGGCCAGCGTTCAGATGCTGGTCGCGCCTACCCTGTCCATCGCCTTGCTGGGCGCGATCGAGTCACTGCTCTGCGCCCGCGTGGCCGACAGCATGACCGGGGATCGTCACGACCCCAATCAGGAGCTCATGGCGCAGGGGCTGGCCAACATTGCAGCGCCTCTGTTTGGCGGCATTGCGGCCACCGGCACCATTGCACGCACAGTGACGAATGTGCGGGCTGGTGCCCGGACACCAGTGGCCGGAATCATCCATGCCCTGACCCTGCTGGCCATCCTGCTCGTGCTGCCCCCCCTGGCGGCTGGCATTCCGCTGGCGAGTCTGGCCGCCATCCTGCTCTTCGTGGCCTGGGGCATGGGCGACTGGAAAGCCTTTGGCCAGCTGCATCGCTATTCGCTCAGTTACCGCCTGATCCTGCTGGCCACCTTTGCCCTGACAGTGGTGTTCGACATCACAGTGGCAGTCGAAGTGGGACTGGTGCTGGCCAGTCTGCTGTTCATCCACCGTATCTCGCGCCTGACCCGGGTGGAGCCGATTGGGCTGGCAGCCGACCAGGCGGTCACTCCCGAGGGAGGGCGTATCGAGGCCTGGCGGATCTTCGGGTCGCTCTTTTTCGGGTCGGTCGATCGGCTGGAGCCGCTCTCAGACCCGGCTCGGCAAGCGCCGGCCGTGCTGGTGCTCGAGATGCATCAAGTGATCAACCTCGATACCAGCGCACTCGAATCCCTGCAGGAATTGCACGCGCAGCTCAAGCGCTCGGGGGGGCGGCTGCTCATCGCCGAGCTCAATGCGCAGCCGCGGTCTTTGATGCAGCGATCGGGCTTTATCGAACAGCTTGGCGAGACGGCGTTCTTTGATCATCTGGACGAGGCGCTTCGCGTGGCCACGAAAACGAGGCCTGCAGGGTAGACTTCGGATCGAAGCGCTCTTTGCCGTGCCGTCATGCCGAGGCCAGCACGTGCCTCGCGGCGAGCCTCTGCCATTTCGCCATCAGAAAATTGTCATCTGACCCCAATTTTTATGTCCAAACTGCCTGAGTTGTATACCTCCGAAGCGACGCAGTTTCTCAATGCGCTCAAGGCTGAGCGGCCGCATCTGGAGCGCGCCCAGAAAGACGGGCGCGCCCTGCTCTGGGACAAGGCGCCGATCGCACCCGAGCAGTCGGAGCGCTGGAAGGAGTCGCGCGTGCCACAAAAGGGCTATCCCTACCAGACCGGTTCCTGAACCCGCCGAGTCGCGTTCCATGAGCGAAACGCCTGCCGGAGCCGAGCCGATCGAGCAGGCTGCGGGACAACTCCC
>JBEELY010000003.1:0-7410 GCA_041167925.1 Pseudomonadota bacterium
CATCGGCCTGAATCCTGATCTGCAGGTGCGAACCCGGATCCCACACATGAAGCGCAGCGACGGGCCTTGCGCTCAGATCGGCGATCTTGGGGGAGTGCGCATGGGTATGAATTTCAAGCACACCGTCGGATCGACTGGCTGCACGCAACACCACTGTCCGCGCCTGGGGCCATCCCTCTGCTGATACCGTGGACAGCGTCGGATGACGCGCGGGTGCGTGGCGATGATGCACGCCGCGCATCAGGCGCTGCCAGGCATGCGCAAGCAGCGAGTCGAGTTGCTCTGCCCAGGGATGGGGATCGAGGCTCATGAATGCGTTCCGGGCTCGGTCATACGCAGGGCCGCACACTGGATCATGCAGATGCCCCTCATACGTGGCGACAGACCGCCACTGCGGCCCGCGAACCCCTGCCTACCACCGAACACCAGAGACGCAGCAATACACCGGGCTGCTCAGGCCCGCGGGCGCCGGCGGCCTCATCGCGGTGTACGAGCTCATCCGCCTGACACTCCAACAAGGTCTGGCGAAGGCTCTGTAGCGATGGCTGCGATGCCAGGGCCTGCACCTGTTCCTCATAGTGGCGATCGACAAAGGTCTCGACCGCCTCGATCGTGGCGTAGACCGCCTTCGGGCCCAGCAAGGCCGGCAGCGCGCCGGTCAAAAATCCGGCCAGTCGCCATATCGGCAGCAAACGGCTGTAGTGCTGTAGCGGCAGCCAGGCCTCGATGTGCTGAAGATGGCGCTGTTCGGTGGCCAGATGGTGCTCGGCAAAGGCGCGCAGTGCCGGATCTTTAGCAAAACGCAGCACCCCGCGATAGATGCATACCGCACCCACTTCGCCGGCGTGATCTGTGCGCAGATCGGCCAGGACCCAGCCAGGCATGTGTGGCACGGACATGGCGCCTTGGGGATGGGTGCCTTGCAGTGGATTCATGGGAATTCAGCCTGAACGCTGGCGAGCAAGTGGAACGCGGCCGCGCAGCTTAAGACAATCTCGACATGCGCAATCGCAAAACCCGGAACAGCCCTCCGGTGCACCGGGTCTGAAACGCGATCCGCCCGTCTTCGAAGAGGGTGCTGGTGTTGCACAATGGGTCGATCTGCAGCTTTCCTTGGCGAGCGCCACCGATGCCATCTCCCTCGCTGCCGGCCAGTCGTATTGCCCGCGGCATTCTCTTCATCATGCTCGCGGTCTTTTTGTTCGCCTGCATGAATACGCTGGTCAAGCTGCTCAGTGCCCGCGTCGATTCGGTGCAGATCGTCTGGGCCCGCACCTTGGGCCACTTCATCTTCATCCTGCTGCTGTTCACACCGCGCCATGGGTTTGCGGTTCTGCGCTCGCGCAGCCCCGGCACGCAGGCGGCCCGATCGCTGCTGCAACTCACCTCCACCACGCTTTACTTCATTGCGCTGGCATCGGTGCCCCTGGCCGAGGCCACGGCAATCAGCTTTCTCTCGCCGCTCTTTGTCACGCTGCTGGCTGCTCCCATGCTGGGTGAAGCCATCAAGGCCAATCGCCTGGCAGTGGTGCTGGTGGGCTTTGTGGGGGTACTGGTGGTGGTGCGGCCAGGCAGCGAGCTTTTTCAGTGGTCTTCTCTGCTGATTCTGGGCAGCTCACTGTGCTACGCCACCTATCAGGTGCTCACCCGGCGGGTGTCGGGCGGCGATCGCGCCGAAACCTCCGCGATCTGGAGCGCCATGCTGGGCAGCGGTCTGATGTCGCTAGTGGTGCCCTTTTTCTGGACCACCCCGGAGCGCACAAGCGACATCCTGATGCTGCTCACACTGGGCATCTTTGGCGGATTGGGCCACTACTGCGTGGCCCGCGCGATGATCGATGCACCAGCCAATATCGTCTCGCCCTTTCAGTACTTCCAGCTGCTGTGTGCGGGCCTGTTTGGCTGGCTGGTCTTTGATGCCGTGCCCCTTGCGAGCACCTGGCTGGGTGCGGCACTGATCGTGGGTGCAGGCATTTATCTGGGCTGGAGCGAAACCCGCAGTCGAAGGAGCTGAGCCTTGTCCGATCAAGCCATGAACAAACGAGACTTGTCTAACCCGGCCTTGTCAGACCGAGCCTTATCCAACACGCCTGCCGCCGGGGCCTCCCCACCGGCCCTCCTCAGCGGACCAGACATCCAGCCCCAGGAGGTCCACGCCCTGCTCGACTCGCCCCATGAATGGGCTTTCCTGGATGTTCGGGAGGAAGGGGCTTTTGATCGCGGCCATCCCTTCTGGGCGGTCAATGCGCCCTTCAGCCATCTTGAGAGCCGAATGCCTCGACTCGTTCCGCGCAAGGGCACGCCGTTGGTGCTCATGGACGATGCCGATGACGGACTCGCGCGGCGCGCCGCACAGCGCCTGGGTCAGTGGGGCCATCATCCGGTCGCTGTGATGCAGGGCGGTCTGCAGGGATGGCGCGATGCCGGGCTGCCGATTTACGAAGGCGTGCATGTCCCCAGCAAGGCCTTTGGCGAATTTGTCGAGCACCATGAGGGCACGCCCTCGATCGACGTGAAGCAGCTCAAGGACTGGCAGGCCCAGGGCCGCGACATGCTGGTCCTGGATTGCCGGCCCTTCGATGAGTTTCAGCAATCCAGTCTGCCCGGCAGCACCAACTGCCCCGGAGTCGACCTGATGGTCCGCGCCTTCAGCCTGGTCCAGCGCGAGGACACGACGGTAGTCGTTCATTGTGCGGGCCGCACCCGCGGCATCATCGGTGCGCAAACTCTCATCAATGCCGGGCTGCCCAATCCGGTGGTCACGCTGCGCAATGGCATGGCCGACTGGGTACTCGCGGGGGGCACGCTCGCCAAGGGCAACTCGCGGGTTGCCCCCCCGGCCACGCCCCAGGGTCTGCTGCGCGCGCTGCAGGCCGCCGACCAGATCGCCGCCCGCTTCGAGGTGCGCACCATCGACGCGACTCAACTGCAGACCCTGCAGGCCGACCCGGATCGAACCCTCTACCTGCTGGATGTCCGTACGCCCGAGGAATTCGATTCGGGCCATCTGGTCGGGTCGCATTCAGCACCTGGGGGCCAGTTGATCCAGACCCTGGATGCCTTTGTCGGCACGCGCGGTGCGCGCGTCGTACTGTGCGACGACACCGGCGTTCGCGCCCGCGTGGCAGCCTCATGGCTGGTTCAGATGGGCTGGCAGGAGGTCTTTGTGCTCGAGCAGGGCCTGAGCACGCCCGGCCTGGTCCTGGCGCGGGGCACAGCCCGGGATGAAGACGAACCGGCCCCGGAGATCGACATCCTGGCGCTGAGGCAGGGCCTGGAACAAGGCGACAAGGTCTTGCTCGATCTATCGGACAGCCTGCAATTCGGCAAACAGCATATTCCGGGGGCCTGGTTTGCAGTGCGCGCCCGGCTGGCCGAGGCGCTCACGAGGGTGCCCGCCCATCATCAGCTGGTGCTCACTTGCCCGGACGGCCGCTTTGCGAGGCGGTCTCTGGCAGATGCGCAGGCCCTGTCGGCCGTGCCAGTGGTGGTCCTCAAAGGCGGTAATGCCGCATGGGCGCAAGCCGGCTGGCCGATGGCGAAGGGCCGCCATCCCCTCACCACGACCAACGATGATGTCTGGTACAGCCCGATCGACCGGCCGGACCCGATCGCCGCCATCCATGCCTATCTGGATTGGGAAATTGGCCTGGCCGAGCGGCTGAACCAGGAGCGGGGCGTGCAGTTCAAGGCCATGCCCAGAGCGGGTTGACGCTCAACCGACCCGGCCGATGCTTACGCCCCGCAACGTCCCCTTCACCCTTAATGACCCTGACTGCCCCTTGTTGAAACCCGTCGATCGCTGAGAGGACCCTGAATGAGTAATCACTCACTGTCACGTTATCGTCGCCATTCTATTCTTGCAATGAGCGGTGCGATGCTTCCCCTCGCGCCTGCCTGGGCCCAGGGCACGGGCGCCCTGCCCTCCACCCTGCGACTCATCGTGGGCTATCCCGCCGGCGGCGGAGGCGACACACTGGTGCGTCAGCTGGGCAAGCGTCTGAGCAGCTTCACGCCCCAGTCGGTGGTGATCGAGAACCGGCCGGGCGCCGGGGGCACGCTCGCCGCGACCGCGCTTTCCATTGCGCCGCCCGATGGTTCAGTGGTCTACATGGCCGACTCCTCCATCCTGGTGGCCCCGGCGGTCTACGAAAAAATAGGCTATGACCCGCGCGCGCTCACCCCCGTGCTGGGCACGGGCCAGCTCGGCTACTGCGTGGTGGTCCACCCGTCCTTCCCGGCCCGCACTGCAGCCGAGCTGATCCAGGTGCTCAAGGCCGCGCCGGGCAAATACAGCTATGCCTCGCCAGGCGTCGGAAACATTGCGCACCTTGCCGCCGAGTCCTTCAAGCGTGCGGCAGGCGTGGACATGGTCCACATTCCCTACAAAGGCGGCGGCCCAGCCCTCACCGACCTGATGGGCGGCCAGGTGCCGATCTGCTTCATCAGCCTGCCGCCCGCCCTGGCGCAAGCCCAGGCGGGCAAGCTGCGCATCCTGGCGGTCACGACCAGCAAACGCTGGGAAACCGCCCCTTCGGTACCCGCGCTGTCCGAGACACTGCCTGGCTTTGAGGCGGTGACCAACGCATTCATTGTGGCGCCTCCCAAAACGCCTGCAGCCGTGGTCGATCGGCTGGCGGCAGCCTTTAAGAGCACGCTCGAGGATCCTGAATTGCGTCAGGCCTTTCTGTCGCTCGGCGCCACCGTGAGCCCGCTGGCGCCCGAGGCACTGGCGCTCCAGATCGCGGACGAACTCAAGCGCTGGCCCGAACTGGTTCGCAGCATCGGCATTCAGCCGGGGGCAGCGTAATCCTCACAAACGTGAGGATTTCTTGCGCCCAGGTAGTGAATGAATCAAAATCCTCACAAACGTGAGGATTTTTATGAACATTCCCATCCGCAGTGCCTCTGCCATCGGCGCGGTGGTCCGTGCCAGCCGCAAGGCACAAAAGATTCGCCAGGACGATGCCGCCGGCAGCATCGGGGTCAGCGAAAACTTTCTCGGAAAGATCGAACGCGGCAGCGAGTCGGTCCAGTGGGGCAAGCTCTTTCAGGTTCTTGAAGGGCTTGGCATCCGGGTGGTGGTCGATGTGCCCGAAAGCGTGATCGCCTGTCTGAACGAGCCATCGCGCACCCCAGGCCGGTCATGACTGCACGAACCTTGCGGGCATCCATCAATCAGGCCGATGTGGGTAGCCTGCACGAGGTGGCGGGCCTCTGGAGTTTTCAGTACGCACCTGGGTGGCTCGCCAATCCCCAATCCTTCGCCCTCAGCCCCCACCTCCCATTGACGGCCGACCCTGTGATAGATGGTGCCAGCAGGCGTCCCGTGCAATGGTATTTCGACAACCTGCTTCCAGAAGAGGGTCAACGTACGCTGCTGGCGACTGATGCCGGGTTGGATGCGGCGGATGCCTTTGGCCTGCTGGCCTGGTACGGCGCGGAATCCGCCGGGTCGCTGACCTTGCTGGCCCCCGAGACACCAAGGCAAAACCACGAGTCCTTGCGTCCTCTGACCGACTGTGCGCTAGAGGCTCGCATCCGCCGGCTGCCCAGGGCACCGCTCACACAGGCCGCCCTCAAGCGCATGTCACTGGCCGGGGCTCAGCACAAGCTTGCGGTCGTACTGCAGGAGGGTGCGCTGTACGAGCCTGCGGGAGCAAGGCTGTCCACCCAGATCCTCAAGCCCGACCATCCGGATGAGGACTATCCGCACTCGGTAATCAATGAGTGGTTCGTAATGCGCCTGGCCAAAAGCCTGGGTCTTGACGTGCCTCAGGTGCATCGACGTTATGTGCCCTCGCCGGTGTATCTGACGGATCGCTTTGACCGGGTCCTGGACAGTCAGCAATGGCAGCGGCGACATGTGATCGACGCCTGCCAATTGCTGGGATTCGACCGAAGCTTCAAATACAGCCAGGGCAGCATCGACACCCTCGCCGCGCTGGCGGATGCCTGTCGCAGTCCAGCGGTGGCCCGATCCCGACTCTTTGGGTGGCTGGTCTTCAATGTGCTTGTGGGCAACACTGACGCCCATCTGAAAAACCTGAGCTTTCTCGTGTCCCATGAAGGGATTCAGCTGGCCCCGTTTTATGACCTGCTCGGCGTGGCCGTCTATGACACGCCCGCCTTCGACAAAAAAGGATGGCCCGCTTCCACCCGCCTGGCCTGGCCGATTCTGGGGGTTAGGCACTTCAGTGACATTGACCGCAGGCTGCTGCTTGAGGCCGCCACTGCCCTACACCTGAACCGAAGTACAGCAGAGCGGTTGCTGGAATCCCTTCGACGCCGTGCGCTTGCGCAGGCCGAAGCCCTTTACTCCAGCGTTCAGGCTGAAAACGCTGCACTGGTCCGAGCACGGCCGGAACTATCCGTCACTTTCGCGGGCGAGTCCCGTTGTTTGCGGGCGATCGTTCATGCCGTCATCAAAGAGATCACACGGCAGATCGCCTGAGAACTCGGTCAAGTCGCATCGAAGTCCGACCTCAGGAGCCCCGATAGGTGCTGTAACCGAAGGGGCTCACCAGAAGCGGCACGTGATAGCGGCCGTCGGCATCAGCAATGCCAAAGTCCAGCGGCACGACATCGATGAAGGGCGGCTGTGGCAGCGACACGCCAAGGGTGCGGAAATAGGCGGCAACCTCGAAGAGCAGTCGCCAGCGTCCGACGGCCATGGCGCTGGCATCGAGCAAAGGCCCGTCGGGATTGCGGCCGTCTTCATTCAGAACAACCGACCGGACGGTCTGCGCCGTGCCGTCGTCGGCGATCCGCTGCAGTGTCACGCGCATGCCTGCTGCGGGGCGGCCGTGGGCAGTATCCAGGACATGCGTACTCAGATGACCCATTGAAAGCTCCTTGCCTGTCGCGATGCATTGGCCCGATCAGGGCACCTGCGCACCGGCTTCATACCAGCGCCGCAGCACATCACGCTCGGCATCGGTGATCTGCGTGGCATTGTTCATCGGCATCAGCTTCAGGACCACAGTCTGCTGATACACGCTCTGCGCATGCTGACGCAGTAGCGCGTCGTCGTGCAGGGCCACGTTCTTTTGCTGGACCTGCGCGTTATGGCAGGCCACGCAACGCTGGTCGACGATGGCGCGCACCTCGGCATAGGCGACAGGTCGTGTGGCCGCGGCACGGGCGGCTGCGGCCTGCTCGGGGCTCGCGGGCCTGGGCGAGAGCCACAGCGCCAGCGCGATCAGCACCAGCACGCCCCCCACCGCATATTCCCAGGGCGCGCGCCGTCCCTGCACATGCGCCCGGTGCCTCGCAACAAAACTGTGCCTGATCAGTGCACCCGCCAGCATCAGCAGCACCAGCACCAGCCAGTTGTTGGGGCCCTGATAGAGCCAGCCATAGTGGTTGGACAGCATGGCCACGACCACCGGGAGCGTGAAGTAGGTGTTG
>JBEELY010000041.1:0-3294 GCA_041167925.1 Pseudomonadota bacterium
GGAATGCGGTTTAAGGCCAATGGGGCGGTGCAAGGAAGCGGTTTAGGGAACGGTGAGGAACGGTTTCAGGGGGCCGTGGAATAGGCCGGTTTAGAGCCTGTGAGACACTTATTGAACACAAGGGAGACCCATTCATGACCATCCGCCGCAAGGCCTGCATCGTGGGAGCCTATGAGCATCCCACCCGCAAGGCCCCTGACAAGACCGTTGCCCAGCTGCATGCCGAATGCGCACGCGGCGCACTCGCCGATGCCGGCCTGTCCGTTCAGGATGTTGATGCCTATTTCTGCGCGGGCGATGCTCGGGGCATGGGCGCCAACAACATGCTCGATTACCTCGGGCTGCCCAATGTCCGTTATGTGGACGCCACCGATACCGGCGGCTCCTCGTACATCATTCATGTGGCCCATGCCGCTGCAGCCATCGCAGCAGGCAAGGCCAATGTCGCACTCATCACCCTCTCCGGACGCCCCCGCAGCGAAGGCTCGAGCGGCGTGGCGCCCCGGGCCATCGTGCCCAATGTGCCCGATGCCGCCTGGGAAGGGCTGTACAACCCGGTGACGGTCAACATGTACGCTCTGGTTGCAGCGCGGCATATGCATCAGTTCGGCACCACCGCCGAGCAGCTCGCGTGGATCAAGGTCGCGGCCTCCACGCATGCGCAGTACAACGAGCACGCCATGCTGCGTGATGTGGTCACGGTTGAAGACGTGATCAACTCGCCCATGATCTCCGACCCGCTGCACAAGCTCGATTGCTGCGTGGTGAGCGATGGCGGCGGTGCGCTGATCGTGGCCCGGCCCGAAATTGCCCGTGCGCTCAAGCGGCCCGTGGTCAACGTGCTGGGCGCAGGCGAAGCCATCAAGGGCCAGCTCGGTGGACAGGTCGATCTGACCTGGTCGGCCGCCGCACTGTCGGGCCCGCGTGCCTTTGAAGAGGCCGGTGTGAAGCCCGCCGACATTCACTACGCCTCGATCTACGACAGCTTCACCATCACCGTGCTCATGCAGCTCGAAGACCTCGGCTTTTGTGCCAAGGGCGAAGGCGGCCGCTTCGTGGCCGATGGCAATCTCATCTCCGGCGTGGGCAAGCTGCCCTTCAACACCGACGGCGGCGGCTTGTGCAACAACCACCCGGCCAATCGGGGCGGCATCACCAAGGTGATCGAAGCGGTTCGCCAGTTGCGTGGTGAAGCCCATCCCAAGGTTCAGGTTCCCAACTGCGGACTGGCTGTGGCAACGGGCATCGGCGGTCTGCTGGGCTCGCGCCATGGCTCGGGCACCCTCGTTCTCGAAAGGGCATGACCATGACATTGATGAGCCAAGACCGCCCTCTGGGCGCCTCGGTGGTCGATGCGGCCACCACTCCCTTCTGGGAAGCCGCCAAGCGCGGCGTGCTGATGATCCGGCGCTGCACGAGCTGCAGCAAGCCCAACTGGTATCCCCGGCCGCTCTGCCCCTACTGCTTTGGCGACACGCAGTGGGAAGAAACCACGGGCCAGGGCGAGATCTACAGCGTGAGCGTCACGCGCCGCGCCGGGCCCATTCCCTATGCCATGGCCTATGTCACGCTCGATGCCGGCGTCACGATGCTGACCAACATCACTGACTGCGACCTCGATGCTCTGCGCATCGGCCAGCGCGTGAAGGTGGTCTTCAAGCCCACTGAAGACGGCAATCCCCTGCCGATGTTCACGCCGGCATGAACACGCAGGTCTTGCTGGTCAAAAGGCCCGTCGGCTGGGTCGAGCCCTCGTGCTTTCGGATCGAGGCCTGCCCTGAGCCCGAGTGCGGGCCGGGCGACGTGGTGGTGGAGTCGGTCTATCTCTCACTCGACCCCTACCTGCGCGGCCGCATGAACGAAGGGCCCTCCTACGCACCGGGCTTTGCGCTCAATGCGCCTATGGTGTCGCGGGTGGTGGCCCGGGTGCTCGAGTCCAGGCATCCGCGCTATCGCAAGGGCGACTGGGTCTGGGGCTTTCTGCCCTGGGCCTTGC
Organism: Pseudomonadota bacterium; assembly: GCA_041167925.1. GTDB lineage: Bacteria > Pseudomonadota > Gammaproteobacteria > Burkholderiales > Burkholderiaceae_E > UBA4615. The sequence goes on from JBEELY010000041.1 coordinate 1,997, forward strand.
GCAGCCTGGCGCCGCGCGGCGAGGGCCTGAACCCGATCGATGCCACGCTCGGCCGACCCAGCCTGGCCATTTCGGCCCTGGGCATGCCAGGCCTGACCGCCTGGGTGGGTGCAATCGAACTCGGTCAGCCAGCACCGGGCGATACGGTCTACATTTCGTCGGCCGCAGGTGCGGTCGGTCAGCTTGCGGGTCAGTTTGCCAGTCGCGCCGGAGCACGGGTGGTGGGCTCAGCCGGCAGTGACGACAAGGTGGCTTATTTGCGCGAGCGCTGCGGCTTTGATGCCGCGTTCAATTACCGCTCGCAGGACATCGACGAGGCCCTACGCGAGCACTGCCCGCGCGGAATCGATGTCTATTTCGATAACGTCGGCGGCACCACACTAGAAGCCGCCTTGCGTCATGCGAATGTGGCCGCGCGCTTTCCAGTGTGCGGCATGATCTCGGCCTATAACGAAACCGCAGATCGCGGGATTCGGGGCATGCAGCTCATGGTCAGCAAGCGCATCTGCATGACTGGCTACATCATCTACGACCATGTTCACAAGCTGCCGGGCTATCTGGCACGCGTGGCGCCCTGGTTCCGCTCGGGCGAGGTGGTCTTTCACGAGGACATCGTGCAAGGCATCGAGCGCGCGCCTGAGGCCCTCATCGGCATGATGAAGGGCGAGGCCATCGGCAAGCGTCTGGTGCGGGTCGCCGCCGAATGAAGCAAGGGCCGCGCGAAGCGGCCCTTGTGTTGATGCAGCACGAACATGCACGGCGCCTTTGCAGACTCGGCGCCCGTGCGTGCTCAGTGCCTGCTCTGACTCAGCGCGGTGCCATCCGGATGGCACCATCGAGGCGGATGCACTGACCATTGAAGTAGGTGTTGCGCACCAGCTCCAGGGCCAGGCTGCCGAACTCTTCAGGCTTGCCCAGACGCTTGGGGAAAGGCACCGAGGCGCTCAGGCTATTAAGCACCTGAGGGGTGGCACCCAGCATGAGCGGCGTGGCAAAGATGCCGGGCATGATGGAGTTCACGCGGATGCCCAGATCGGAGAGGTCGCGTGCCATGGGCAACACCAGCCCATTGACGCCTGCCTTGGCCGAACCGTAAATCACCTGGCCGATCTGGCCGTCTTGCGCTGCCACCGAGGCGGTCAGCACAATGCTGCCACGCTCATCGTCTTCCAGGGGCGGCAGGGTGGACATGCCCTCTGCTGCCAGCGAGGCCAGCCGATAGCTCGCCACCAGCACGCCCTGTACGCCAGCTTCATAGTCGGCCGTGGACAGGCGCTTGAGCTTGCCAGCGGCCTTGT
>JBEELY010000191.1:0-4305 GCA_041167925.1 Pseudomonadota bacterium
AGAGGCGAAGGGCCGGGGGGCGCTGCGGACTGATGTGTTCATGGGGCATTCTAATCTGCGCCCCAAAGCGGCGAACTGTTGCCCGAATGCCACAGCTCGCCGTTCATCCCCTCGAAACCACCACGCCGCGCTTTGCCAACCCGGGCTTTTTGGTCAGAATGCGTCCACTTCCATCCGAAGTAGTTCTCGGGGAGTCGAGGCCTCCGGACGTCCGGAAGTCTTTTGGATTCAAAACCAAGGAGATTCACGAATGAAGAAGTCCCTTCTTGCACTGGCCGTCGCGGCCGCAATCCCTGCCGCCGCTCAGGCACAGTCGAACGTCACCCTCTACGGTATCGTCGACACCGGTGTTGAGTACCTGAACGACGACGCAGCCCCCTCGCTCAAATCAGGCTTCCGCCTGATGGACACCAGCGCCACCTGGAACGGTTCCCGTTTCGGCGTTCGCGGTGTTGAACCCCTGGGCAACTCCGGCATGTCGGCCATCTTCGGCATCGAGTCCCGTCTGGGCGTTGACACCGGCAACACCGGTGGCGCGCTGTACACCCCGACCGCTGGCTCCAAGTCAGACAACACGCAGTTCTGGAACGGCCTGGCCTACGTGGGTCTGCGCGGCGGTTTCGGCGAGCTGACCATGGGCCGTCAGTACACCCCCGGCTTCTACGCCTGGATCGCTTCTGACTTCACCGCCAATGCGGGTTATCAGAACTGGGCCCTGGTCGGCACCCCCGGCATGACCGGCAATGCCTCTTACGGTGCAGTGCGTGCTGACAACTCGGTCATGCTGACCTCCACCATGGGCGGCCTGACCGTCCGTGCGATGGCCGCCCTGGGCGAAGGCGATCTGACCTCGGCAACTGCTGCCGCCTCCGGCAACATCTATGGCCTGGCAGGCGTCTGGCAAGCCACCAAGACGGTCGCTGTCACCGGCTTCTATCACAAGTCGGATTCGTTCACCACCACGACCATGGACACCTCCTACGGCGTGTCCGGCAAGCTTGATCTGGGCGCCATGGGCCTGACCCTGGGCTACTCCAATCTCGAGCTGCACAACGGTTCCGACTTCGACACCCTCCTTCTGTCGGCCTACCTGAACGTGGGTAAGGGCAAGGTCTTTGCCAACGCGCACAAGATCGACGGCAGCGACGGCAAGAATGCGCTGAACGTGGGCCTGTCGTACGTGCACCCCCTGTCGAACCGCACCTCGATCTACCTGCAGGGTTCGTACGCTGACTACGAAGACTACGCCAAAGGCACCCAGACCAAGGTTGCTCTCGGCCTGAACCACAAGTTCTGATTGTCGGCAGGCCTCACGGCCTGCAGCCTCAGAGAAAAACGCCGGGGAAACCCGGCGTTTTTTATTCACGTCTCACCCTCGTAATTCGCGTCTCAAGATCTTCCCGACATTGGTCTTGGGCAGGTCGGATCTGAACTCGATGTGCTTAGGCTTCTTGTAGCCCGTCAGTTGCTGCTCGCACCAAGCCCGAATATCGGCTTCGGTGAGATTCGGATCCTTGCGCACCACAAAGAGCTTCACGGCCTCGCCTGAGTGCTGATCGGGTACGCCCACCACCGCGCACTCCAGCACGCCGGGCATCATGGCGACCACCCCCTCCACCTCGTTGGGGTACACATTGAAGCCGGACACCAGGATCATGTCTTTCTTGCGGTCCACGATCCGGGTGTAGCCGCTCGCATCCATGATGCCGATGTCGCCGGTCTTGAAGAACCCGTCTGGCGTCATGACCTGGGCGGTCTCGTCGGGCCGCTGCCAGTAGCCAGCCATCACCTGCGGCCCCCGCACCGCAATCTCTCCCGGCTGTCCTAGAGGTACGGGCTGGCCATCGTCATCCAGAATCAAAATCTCGGTAGACGGAAACGGCAGGCCGATCGAGCCGGTAAACACATCGGTGTCGGTGGGATTGGCGCTCACGCCAGGGGAGGTCTCGGAAAGACCATAGGCCTCGCAGATCGGACACCCGGTGACCTCGAGCCAGACCTTGGCCACCGCCTCCTGCACCGCAGTGCCGCCGCCCAGCGAAATGCGCAGGGCCGAGAAATCCAGCTTGCGAAACTCCGCGTTGTGCGCGAGCGCATTGAACAAGGTGTTCACGGCAGGAAAGAGATGCACCGGGTAAGGCTTGATCTGCTTGATGACCGCCGGAAGGTCGCGCGGGTTGGGCACCAAGATGTTCATGCCGCCCAGGCGCATACCCACCAGACAACAGGCCGTGAGTGCGAAGATGTGATAGAGCGGCAGCGCACAGACCCAGACCAGTTGCTCAGGGGCGGGGCCCTTGGCCGGGTTCTTGAGCGCGGGCTGCATCCAGACCTCGGACTGCAGCAGATTGGCGATCACGTTGCGGTGTAACAACGTGGCGCCCTTGGACACCCCCGTGGTACCACCGGTGTACTGCAAAAAGGCCACATCGTCATGGCCAACCTGCACTGGCGCGAGCGCCTTGCCACGCCCCTGCCCGATCGCGTCATTGAAGCGGACTGAACCCGGCAAGGACCAGGCCGGCACCATCTTTTTGACGTGCCTCACCACCAGGTTGACCACCGAGCCCTTCAGGCCCAGCAGATCGCCCATGGTGGCCACCACCACATGCTTGATGGGGGTGCGGGCGATCACCTGCTGCAGGGTATGCGCAAAGTTCTCCAGGATGATGATGGCCTCGGCGCCCGAGTCCTTGAGCTGATGCTCAAGCTCGCGGGGCGTGTAGAGCGGATTGACATTGACCACCACCATGCCGGCACGCAGTACCGCGGCCATGGCCACCGGATACTGCAGCAGGTTGGGCAGCATGATGGCCACGCGTGCGCCGCGGGCCAGGCCCCGCGCCTGCAGCCAGGCGCCAAATGCCTTCGACAAAACATCGACCTCACCAAAGGTGATGGTCTTGCCCAGACTGTCGTAAGCCTTGCGATGGGAGTACTTGCCGAAGGACTCCTCGATCAGCGCAACCAGCGACGAGTACTGCGAGGGATCAACCTCCGCAGGCACTCCCTTGGGATAGTTCTTGAGCCAAAACCGGTCCATTCGTGCCTCCTTGTGACAGGTGGCCGGATGATATCTGCATCCATCGCTGCATCCGCAGATCCCGGGCCTCGCGGGGCAAGGCAGCCAGGCGCTTCACGGCCGCATGGAATTTTGGCAGCTGCTGGTCGCACTCTGAAAACAGCACACGGAAGGCCGGCACCAGGTCGGTATAGGCACCCACAGCAGCCAGATGGGCATTGGTGATGGGCTCACTAAACCAGCGATCGAAGCCGCTGTAGCCGCCCCAGGTGAGCTTCAGGGCTTCATAGTCGCGAAGCAGCCCCTCAAGAACCGCCTGTTTGCCATCCCGTTTGAACTCCTCTGTGCGCAGTGAGTCCCCCGCCTTCGGCCCCGTTCCATTCAGGCTCCCCTTTCCGTCCAGGCCAGCCTCGCCATACACCGTCTGCAGCATGGCCTTGTGGCGCACCAGCAAAGCCACGAAGTTCTGTCGCCGCATCGACTGCTCTCTGAACGCCCGCAACGCAGCTTCGTCGGGGCGCTTGGCAAACCAACGCTCTACTCCAATCTCCTCAACCGCCGTCGCGTAGGACTCATTGAAGGTGGTGTCGCCTGGCGCATAGGCCACCTGATGGGCCAATTCATGAAAGATCAGGCGCGCGAGCTCAGCCTCGGGGTAATGCATGAAAGTCGAGAGCAGCGGGTCCTCAAACCAGCCCAGGGTGGAGTAGGCCGGGATGCCCGCCACATAGGCTTCAAGACCCTGCGCACGCAGGCGTGCCGCAAAGGCATCGGCATCGGCGCGCCTGAAATAGCCCCGATACCCCACGCAGCCGGCCACCGGGAAACACCAGGTCTGCAGGCGGGTCGAAAGCGGCGGCGTGGCAAAGACATTCCAGACCACGTAGGGACGGTCCAGGTGGGCATAGGTGGTGTAGCTGCGGTTGTTGGGCAAGGCCAGCTCGGCCGAGGCAAAGGCTCGCATCTCTCGCGCGAGCACCAATTTGCCGCGCAGTCGGGCGTCCATGGCCGAATCCTGCGCCACTTTGTCCACCGGCTTGGCCCGCCAGGCAATGTCCAGATGCCCCATGAAGGCCTGCCAGTAAAAGGCCGGGGCATCCAGCAGCGCCAGGGTCGACCCAGCAGCGGTCATTTCGGCGGTGGTCAGGTGTCCATTCGCTGAGGGCTGGGTGGCGCCCGATGTTGATCGCTGGGGCGATGAAGGAATGGATCCTGTCCCTGTCCCTGCTCCCGGCCCCGGGGTCGTGCATGCGGAAAGCAGGCCCAGCATCAGACCCAGCAAA